>NZ_JAVJRX010000059.1:0-96777 GCF_040219735.1 Coleofasciculus sp. G1-WW12-02
CGTCGAAGGAATTAACAATAGATTAAAGGTAATAAAACGTTGTGGTTTTGGATTTACCAATTTTTATAACTTTGAAAAAAGAGCTTTATTGTTTTGGCATTTAGTTGATAGTTTAGCATAATAAGTACCGAAGAACCGAAATTCACCGATTCCATCAAGGACTCCTTTCAAGCAGAGATCGCCCTTGGCAGAATTTTTTCTCGGAAAATGATTTCAAAACAATTTTGAAATTTTTAATGATGTTAGGGAGTCCTAATTTAGGGATGTCACAACACCCAGCCGAATTAATTTTAGAAGCGCCAGCCACTCAGATTAGTCAAGATACTATCAAAATTTATTCTTTTGATGAGTATTTCAATCGTTACAAGGAAAAATTACACATAGCCATCAGGCGACAATGGATAGGACAAAAAAGTAAGAGCGAACATGGAAGAGCTATTAGTCTTGCAAAAAAGCCAGATAACTTGCCTTGGGTTTTTGACGACGTAGTTGGAATTCCAAGAGGAGGATGGAGAAATGATATTGATGAAGCCGATAGGAAAACCGTCTATTTTTTAATGATTGAAAAGAAAAAATAGGTGGCGCGATAAAAATATAACGCTTAACTAAGATGTTGTTATGGGGTGAAGTTTTATCTGGTTTAGCTTTTTTTGAGGATCGGCGGCTAATAAATCTTGGTATATACTTTTGGCTAAAGCATAGCTTAAATTGACTGGAACAGCATTACCAATCATTTTGTACCCAGCAGCTAATCGTTCATAGTAAAAAATAAAGTCATCATTAAATGTTTGAATTCTAGCACATTCTCGAACTGATAAACGTTGGTAAGGATTGGGTGATTTAGGGTCAAACATCCATTGATCCTTTCCGATATGAATCATTTTATTTGCCTGGGGATGGATTGGTGCATGACGACCACCTGCCTGAATGGTAAATGATGGTTCATTCCAGGAACGAACACGGTTACGAGACATATAAATACTGGAGAATCCGCCAACCATATATTCATGATTGGCAACAAGACAGTCTTCCCCTCGGGTCTTGTTATTGCTCAATGCCGGGATTGCTGATTCTCGCAAATTCCATAAGGCATCTCGTAAGGTAAGAATACGAGATACAGGGACTAAAGCGTCAAAATTGAAGCATTTATTCAAGTTGATATGATAACCAATAAAAATAACTCGCTTTCTATCTTGAGGCACATTATAATGCCGAGCATTCAAAAGTTTGTAGGAAATGACATAGCCAGCTTCCTCAAAGGCTGCAATAATGTTCTGTAATGCCTTTTCGTGCTTTTTGTGAAGCATTCCTGAAACATTTTCCGCCAAGAAAAAGCGAGGTTGCTTGTCTTTCAAAATCCGGATATACTCTAAAAATAATCTGCCGCGATCGTCATTGAATCCCTTTTGGGTACCTGCCTCACTCCAACTTTGGCAGGGAGGTCCGCCAATAATCCCGAAGCAGTCTGGAATTTCCGCAGAAGAAACCTGTCGAATATCACGCCGATCAAGAAACGTATCTGGATGATTACTTTGATAGGTTTGCCACATATCTTTGTCATATTCATTTGCCCATATCACCTTAAAACCTGCTTGACGAAAACCCATATCTAGCCCCCCACAGCCTGAAAATAGAGAGACAATCGATTTTTCCCTTAACGTTCCATTGGTGTCTAAGTTTTGCTTGTCCATCTTGACGCTTTACATCCTGTAAAAGATTTGAGAAGCCTTTGCTTAAGCATTAACTATTTAATTAGCTAATTATCTTTTTGTCAATATAGCTGTTTAGCTGGGGTACAATTTGCTTAACGTGACTTACTCAATCACTGGGCTAATGGCACAGACGCAAAGAAAGCCGGTATACGTGAAACCAGAACATCATGAAATTTTAAGACGCATTGCTTTTGAGCAACGTTGCAACATTTCGGATGTGTTAGATGCTGTATTGGAACAAGCAGACTGGGAAACAATAACGCAAGAGGCGAGAAATAAGCCTGTAGAGCGATCAATGAAACGGGGAGGAACCGATCAATGACAATATTCATGACTGACTAATGAACTTGCCAATCGTCTATCACCCCGACTACGTTACCCCCCTTCCAGCCGGACATCGCTTTCCTATGTCCAAATTCGGCAAACTCTGTGAACTCCTCCTTGCCGATAATATTGCCACTCCTGAACAAATCTACACTCCCAACACCCCACCCACAGAATGGATTCAACTGATCCACACCCCTGACTACATCCAAGCCTACTGTAACGGCACACTTGACCCGAAAGCCCAGCGCCGGATTGGATTACCCTGGAGTCCCGGCTTGGTTAAGCGAACTTGTACGGCGGTTGGGGGTACAATCCTGACGGCTCAACTTGCCCTGACTCATGGTATTGCTTGTAATACGGCGGGAGGAACTCATCATGCTTTTCCCAGCTACGGATCAGGCTTTTGTATCTTTAATGACCTCGCGATCGCGACTCGTGTCCTCCAGACTCTGGGATTAGTCAAAAAAATCCTCATCCTTGACCTTGATGTTCACCAAGGGGATGGTACGGCGTTTATTTTCCAAAATGACCCCACTGTATTTACCTTCTCCATGCACTGTGAGGTCAATTTCCCCGCCACTAAACAAAAAAGTGATCTTGACATTCCCCTCCCTATGGGCATGGATGATGATGCTTACCTGCAAACCTTAGCCCACTATCTCCCCGATATTTTGTCTGAAGTTCAGCCTGACTTAATTCTCTATGATGCCGGAGTGGACACCCACGCCTGCGATCGCTTTGGGAAGCTAGCACTTACAGATACTGGAATTTACCGCCGTGAAATGCAGGTACTCAGCACCTGTATTGCATCAGGCTATCCTGTCGCCAGTGTGATTGGGGGCGGCTATGGAGATAACCTTAATACCTTGATATACCGTCACTCTCTCCTCCATCGTGCCGCTAATGATGTTTATCGTCATCTAGTGTGAAGGGAACAGAGGTAGGGTGGGCATTATTGCCCACCTTACATAGGGGTGAGCCGAGCACCTAGTAGTTTACAATTCATAATCAATCTCTCGGCACTGATACACTTGAACAAAACTCGCCTGCATTCTCCCACCTCACTTTCGTAGGTGGGGGTTAAGGCGAGGCAAAGTCCCATAGCCCATAAAGTGTTAGAATATCGAAATCTTGAGCGGTACGGTAAAGGACGGAAAAATTCCGAGTAATCCGGAGACACGACCTCTCAAAGTAAGGTAAAACAGCCTGTAAATCCTGTGTGGTCGGTTTATACACGTCAGACCCTAGGTAAAAGTTTTTCTTAGCCCCATAGCGGAAACGACTTGGGGGTGTTTACGGGCAAAAGTTCCCGTAACACGGCGAGAATGCCGCCTGTCGCGAGGGATAAACCCTTGTAATTAAGACACCCACACCTCGCGATTCAGGTGGGGGAGCATTCATGAGTTAAGAAGGTTGCTCTACCCAGCTCGAGGAGATACTGTGCTGCTATCAAAAGGCTTTGAAATTGAGATGTATACTGGCACTCCCCAAGGGGAAATTGTCGGTCTTTCTGATCAGATTGTGGCATCCTTGGATGGATTCATGCGGGAACCCGACAGTCGCAATGTCGAGTATACCACCGCTCCTCTATGCTGCTATGACCGCCTTTTATGTGCATTGGTACGCCCGCGTCAGCAACTACGTGCTTATCTGAAAACCCTGGGAAACTACACCCTAATTCCCGGAAGTACCCTTTCTCTAGGGAGGAGCGATCGCTTCTACCGGTCTGACCCGCAAAACCCTTATCATGACTACATTGAGCAAACCTACGGTAGTAATGTTGTCACCGCCAGTGTTCATATCAATGTGGGCATTTCTGACCCAGAACGGCTGATGCAAGCCTGCCGTCTGGTACGAGTAGAAGCACCCTTATACCTGGCGTTAAGCGCATCATCTCCCTTTCTCGACGGAAAAGCGACAGGGTATCACTCCACTCGCTGGGGGATTTTTCCCCAAACCCCTTCTCAGGTTCCCCTCTTTGAAAGCCATGCTCACTTTATTGAGTGGACCCAAGCCCAACTGGCGGCGGGAACGATGTGTAACGTGCGCCATCTTTGGTCATCGGTTCGACCCAATGGCAATCGACGCCCTTATGATTTAAATCGTCTGGAATTGAGAATTTGTGATTTAATCGTTGATCCGATTGCCCTGCTTGCGGTAACAGCCTTACTGGAAGCCCGTTTGACCCAGCTTTTAAATGATCCGAGTCTTGACCCTCTCTACGGAAGTCAAGGATCGACTCGCACTGCTGAGTTAGTCGCCCTCACCGAAGCGAATGAAATGGCGGTTGCCCGTTCGAGTTTGGATGCCCAACTCACCCATTGGCAGGATGGCAGAACGATTTCGGCAAGGGAATGGATTGATGAACTGTATCAAGAGGTTTTACCCATTGCCAAAGCTAAAGGCTTCAGTTGCTTCCTCTCGCCCCTGAAAAAGATTCTCCGCCAAGGGAATACAGCAGAGCAGTGGTTACAACTTCAATCCGTTGGCTTTGACACTCCGCAAATTCTCAACAGAGCCATTCAAGACATGGCGGAACAAGAAAAAGAACTTGAAGACAAGTTATGTCAAGCTTTGGTAGCTTAGTAAGTAGGAGGGATGATTTGTCAAGAGTAATCGGGCTAAAAATTAAAATATCTAATCAGCTTCTTCCCAAAACTTGATATTAAAAAAACATATAATATCAAAATTTCCAATGGGTCTGAGCCAATTCAGGCAACATTCATGAACGTTTAGGGTAGAACTGAAAAGAGGTTCGAGTTTTTATGCTGAGGGTTGTCTTAGTTTACCCCCAAATTCCGCCCAATACGGGCAATGTCGCCCGTACCTGTGCCGCCACAGATACGGAGTTGCACCTCGTCGGACCCTTGGGGTTTGAAATTAGCGATCGCTACCTCAAACGAGCTGGACTTGACTATTGGCCCTATGTCAAGTTGCACTACCACCAAACGTGGGAGGTATTTAATCAGGTTTACCAACAGCTAGGAGGGCGATGGATTGGTTTCAGCACTTCTGGGCAATACAGTTATGTTCAATTTCCATTTCAACCCAATGACTGGCTTTTATTTGGCAGCGAAACCCAAGGGCTTCCCCAGTCAGTTTTAAGGCGTTGTGACGCAACTGTGTTTATTCCCATGACACAACCCGGTGTTCGCAGTTTGAATCTTTCCGTCAGTGCTGCTTTGGGTTTATTTGAAGCACGGCGTCAACTGGGATACCTGATAAGTGAAAGAACATTGCCTGATAACGTTTAAGTATTTAAAGCAAAAACATTAGACCTTCAGCAGGTGCTAATTCCGGAAATTTGGCTCTACCTGAAGCGTTGAACTGTAGGACGGAATACTACATGTATGTATATTGCCGTATATATAAATTTATTTAATCTGATCAAGATTTAATGAAAATTAATTAAAATTTAACAAGTTCCACCTTTGTGCAGAGGGCATTTTCTTCATTTATCTCTGCCAAAAAATTAATGGCGCTGAATTCAGCTATCTAGAATACGGAAAATCCACTCCTTTGATAAGAAATTTATATAAAAAAGATTCCCGCCCAATCGAGGCGGATTGATAGATTTTAATCATCCCAAGTGGGTTGATCCCAGGTAGCCCAAAGCCAAGACCCGCAAGAGAAAGCGCCGTTTTATCCGATGTGACATTACCGATAACAGCGTTTCTACCCCAGGCAAGCTTGGGTAGACTGTACGGTTGTTCTTTACCAAAAATTCACGTAAAGTGCCGTCTGTAATCGTTAACTGCTAAACTATCGGTTGCTAGACTATGAGCTTGAGCTCTATTCAGTTGCTAAATTCTGCGATCACCGGATATTCTGGAAGGCTAACTAACACCAAACCCGCTTATGAGGAAAGGAAAGCAGGGCTAGCCCTCTTCCGGAGAAAAGCCTGTCAAGTCTGTATGTTCTATGCACAGGTTCTTGGCAAAAACCGCCCGACTATCAACCGCGTCTTTTAGAGGGTTAAGTATCAAACTCAACTATATTGTTCTAGAGACAGCGAGTTATGGCTTCATGAAGGGTGAATCGAGCGGTGATCGTCAACAACGAGAAATTTATCCAGTCAGATGAGCTTGTCTAAATCAAAAAAGCAGGGTACTCTTGCCTAAGTATGTTTACTGTCCGTGATCTAAATCACATTTTTGGGTGAGAACCCTCATTGACTGGGAAAAATCATTTTAGGAACTGTTAAGTGCTCGTCACACACTAGGAGGTCGTTTTTGAAACGGACATTTACGCAGAAGGTTAAACAGGTTCCTTCGTGTGCAGCCAACTCCGCCCACTCCTTTGAGGCGTTATTGAAGCTTTCTGAGGAGAAGCCGTCAGTCGGCGCAACGATTCCGACCGAAGGCAACCGCAGAGCTAGGACTTCTGCTGCCATGATTGGGTTGGCAATTTCCATGGGAGCTTCCAGCTTGTTGTTACCGCAACAAAGTGATGAAGCTCTAGCCGTTGAACCCATTGCCTCTGAGCCAACGCTGACAACTCTGCCTGTTGGCGTGAGTTCGCCTGCGTCTGTGCCAACAGAAAGCCAACCAGACGTTGCCACACTCTCGAAACCGCCGCAAGCTAAACCTGCCCCAGCCCCAGCCCCATCACCAGCCCTTTCCACACCTGTGGTGAAACACAAGGTACAGGAAGGACAAACGCTATGGGAGGTCTCGCAAACGTACCAGGTAGCTCCAGAAGCGATCGCGGCGTCGAATCCTGTCCAACCCAATGCCAATCTGTCAGTTGGACAGCAGCTAAAAATCCCGACAGTGAACGGTATCGTTCACGAGGCTAAACCGGGTGAAACCGTCGAATCCGTATCCAAATCTTACGGTGTCGAGCCAAACCGATTACGGAACTCGAGCAGAGTATCCACAGCCGGTCAGCTCAAAACCGGTGAATCGGTCATCGTTCCCGGTCAAGTCGATGACCTGCTCAAGGCCAGACAAAACGTTGCTCTTGATGATTTAAAACACAAACGGAACCGCTTAAATAGCAGTCTGGCGGAGTTGAGGTCTGAGGAGTCCATCAACCAATCAACAACAGCAGCAACGCCATCAGCGTCAGCAACCCCTTTCCCGACGGCAGAACGGAGACCCGATACCCCAGCGTCAACCGCGACGAATTCCAGCACTCCTATTGGTATCCCGGTTCCTACTCCGGAAATTGCGGCATCGCCGACTGTAGACTCAAAGTCGGTCTATCAACCTCAATCTCCCGTAGTTATTCCAGTTCCTACACCAGAAATTGCTGCATCACCGACGGTGGAGTCTCTAGGAGTCAATCCGTACCAGTCACCTGTGGTGATTCCGGTGCCCACTCCGGACCGAGAAGCCGCATCAAGTTCACAATCAAGAGCTACCAGCCTCTCTGAGTCGTCTGTGGTGATTCCGGTACCCACTCCAGATACAGCGGCGTCTCTGGCTGTGGAGGAAAATACACCGAAGCCATCACCATCATCCGTGGTGATTCCGGTTCCCACGCCAAGTCCAGCCCATTTGACCTCACAAGAGCCATCGGAAGACCAAAAACCGATCACCTTCCCCAATACAAGGCTCGAACCCGTCACAACGCCAGAAATCACGGCTCAACCCCCAACACCGCAGCCAGTGGTGATGGAAACGGTGGTGGCGAATAGAGCGGCGACGACGAGTACTTACGAGGTAAAACCTGGAGATACGATAGACGCGATCGCTCGTCGCTATGGTTTATCCCGTTCTGAATTAATTCAAGCGAACGGCTTAAATAATCCCAACCTGATTCGAGTCAATCAACAGCTCGCAATTCCCACGACGGCATCAGCTGAGTTATCCGAGCAAAGAGTAACGTTTTTACCGGGTATTAAAGAGCAATCAAACAATTTTGTTACTCCCTCAGCACCAGCCGAGGTTGAAGCACCCAGAGTCGTTGTTCCAACTACAACAACGTCCGCCTCACCAATTATCCCAACAGCACCAACATTTCCACCCCCAACCGCTTCATCAACTGTTCTCGCCCAATCATCCGTTGGCGAAAACGCCCCAGCTAATACCCCTATCGCCTTAGATGCGAAGCGGAATCAGTCCGCTAATACTGGGGAAAACCCCTACGTTGAGCGTTTGAGGGCTGATATTCTCAGAATGCGGGCAGAATATCGTCATCAGCAAGCCACAGAACCGACCAGTTCACCCAGCAATGTGGTTGTTCCGGCTGTGCCAGTTGCGCCGAGTTTAGTTGAGCAATCAACACCCGCTAGGGTCAATCCGGAATTCAATCCGCAGCGGTATGAACAGGAAACTCAAACCGCTTCAGTTCCCATCGCCGTACCGCCACCTGCGGCAACCCCATCTGAACCGAAGGAGCAAATCTTAGCCGCCGCCCCAGCCCCAGCAGAAAGTTATAACCCGATGCTGCAAACCCCGGTGGGAACAACGGTTGCACCTCAACTGCCTCCTCTGTCTGCTCCGGATATGTACTTGCCGGATAGCCCTGCCCCATTTAATGGCTATATTTGGCCCAGCAAGGGAGTTTTAACCTCTGGCTACGGTAGGCGTTGGGGACGCATGCACAGGGGTATTGATATTGCGGCTCCTATTGGTACACCTATTGTGGCAGCTGCCCCTGGTGTTGTCGTCACCGCTGGTTGGAATTCCGGTGGCTACGGCAAATTGGTGGAAATCAAACATCCGGATGGCAGCTTGACCCTCTATGCCCATAACAATCGAATTTTGGTGCGTCGGGGTCAAGAGGTAGACCAAGGGCAACAAATTTCGGAAATGGGTAGTACTGGCTACAGTACCGGTCCTCATTTGCACTTTGAGGTTCATCCATCGGGACGCGGAGCCGTTAACCCAATGGCTTATCTACCCAAGAATCGGTAGTTGATTCTCCCCGCGACACAAGTGTGTAGAGGCGTTGCCTGCAACGTCTCTTCTGGCGTGACACCGCTCAAATTGTGGAATAGATTGTAGGTTGAGTTGACGCAAGGAAATCCAAATGTCATGCCACTACCGGATTGATACATCTATCGTGGATAGATGCTAGAAAAGATGCTTGTGTTCACGTAAGCTTTATGCTAAATTAAGGAGGCTGTCAAAAAAAACGGCTCAGTAGCTCAGTGGTTAGAGCAGGGGACTCATAAGCCCAAGGTCGCAGGTTCAAATCCCGCCTGAGCCATTTGATTAGAAATCTTGATAGAGTAACCTTCTCGGGGGAATAGCCTTAGTTACTGTAGGTCTGTTCCCCTGAATTTTTTATCGATTTGACTATTGACTTTGACTATGAATTGACTATGATTAGCTTAAAGCTTAGGTGTTCATAGTCAACAAAAGGTCAGAGCAATGGCTTCTCAATCATCACAGCAGAAGGCTTCTAAGGGTTCAGTAGGTGTTGAATCATTTCAGGGTAGGCTGCGGCTAAGACTTCCGAGGCAGCTTTATAGTGGCAAGCAAAAGTATTTAACGTTAGGACTAGACGATACCTCAGAAAACAGGACAATAGCTGAAGCTAAGAAAAAGCAGATTGAGTCAGATATCGCTACAGAATCCGTAGTTGCTGGAACGTTTGACAGAACATTAGCAAAATACAGACCACACACTCATTTAAAGCTCGTAGAACCTGCTGAAGAGGCACAGAAGGTACTGAAATTGGATGAGCTATGGGAAAACTACACCCAGTTTAAATCCAGTCAATTGGAAGAGACGACAATCTTAAGAGATTATGGAAAGATTCAGAAGCGCATTAAGAAGTTACCAACACAAGACTTGAGTGAAGCAGTAGCTATTCGGAATTACCTACTCAAAACATATTCTGCTGAAGTAGCAAAGCGTACATTAAAACAATTAAATGCTTGTTGCAACTGGGCAATGCGTTCTAAGCTGATTACCTCTAACCCGTTTGATGGTATGGCAAGGGAGATTAAGACTAAGAAGACAAGTAAAACATCTCGAATGGCATTTACAAAAGCTGAAAGAGATGCCATTATCCATGCTTTTGAAAATGATAGGTACTCATCTAAGTTTGCTCCGGTCAGTCACTCCTACTATGCACTATACGTTAAGTTTCTATTCCTTACTGGTTGCCGTCCAGAAGAAGCGATCGCCCTTAAGTGGAAGCATATTGAGAGCAATCGAATTGTCTTCTCTGAGGCGGTAGCAACTGATTTAAGAATTAGGAAGTCTACTAAAACTCATGAAGCGAGAACCTTTCCTATCAATAAACAGTTACAAGCACTTCTAGATGAAATTAAGCTAGAAAATGATTCTTCTGAAGCTTTAGTATTTGCCGCTAAAAGTGGTAAAGAGATAGACGCTCACAATTTCTTAAATCGAGTCTGGAAGCCAGTGGTAGATAATTTAGTGAAGGATGGTCAAGTCAAACAATATTTACCACAGTACAATTGCCGTCATACCTTCATTACAATGGCATTAGAAGCTGGTGTAACTGTTACTCAAGTAGCGAAGTGGGTTGGTAATTCGCCGGAAATAATTATGAAACACTATGCAAGTACAATAAGACAAGTGCAAGTTCCTGAATTATAAGCAATCTGATCTAACAAACTTTAAGGATAGGAATTGTTTCTACACATCACCTATCCGAACTGGGATGAAGCAATGGAAGCTGTTAAAGTGGCACGTAGACAAGGTAAAGCATCAGTCATCTATTCTGCTGCAACGCCTCCAGTCCCTCCAGAACTTTGACTATGAGATGACGATGAATGAAATTGACTATTGCTGACTATCCTTGATTTACAATGCATTCAGCCATTTTGACAAGGGTACTCCGCCCAAGGTCGCAGGTTCAAATCCCGCCTGAGCCATTCAGTTTAAATCTTTTAGAGTAAGCTTTTTGGGGGAATAGCCTTAGTTACGGTATGGCTGTTCCTCTGAATTTTTATGAATTTGACAAACGACTAATAAATTTCCGCCTCAAGCTGACTCAGTGGCACAAAACACTCTTGAGGCAAAAGAATCGGTTTAGCCCGAAAAATTAACTTCCCACGATAGCTAAATCGGTCAATTGCCACACCAGTAGGGCGTTGGGTCAGATGAGGATGGACTTCATAATAGGTATGGTATATCTGCCGAGCGGCTCTGAGGAGACCCGGGTCTAACAACATCGGTAGCCCTGTCCGAGTTTCTGTATAGTCTCCTTGCCGTTGCTGTGATGTGTATACCACCCGCCTAACCCTATTGTTTAATTCATCAACATGATTCTTGTCGGACGTTTCGTTGAATCAGAGTAGCTGCGCTCCTGTTTGACTTAACTTATGGCTGTTTGAGTATCTCAATCAAAGCATGTCCCATTTCCTGGCAACCGACAAGGGTCATTCCTGCTGACATAATATCCCCTGTACGGTTACCTTTATCTAAAACTTTCAGAACTGCCTGCTCAATCTGGTCAGCCGCCGTTGGTTGATTTAACCCATAGCGTAGCATCATTGCGGCACTCAACACTTGAGCCAAGGGATTTGCTTTATTTTGAAGAGCAATATCCGGTGCGGAACCGTGAACGGGTTCAAAAACGCCGGGTCCTTTTTCCCCTAAACTGGCAGATGGTAACATGCCAATACTGCCGGTGAGCATTGCAGCGGCGTCTGAGAGGATATCTCCGAATAAATTCCCCGTGACAATCGTATCAAACTGCTTAGGATCTCGAACTAACTGCATGGCAGCATTGTCAACATACAGATGAGATAACTCCACATCCGGATACTCAGTCGCTAATTGGGTGATGCGATCGCGCCATAATTGAGATACCTCTAGAACATTGGCTTTATCAACCGAACAGAGTTTACCCTGGCGTTTGCGAGCGGTTTCAAATGCCACTCGTCCAATTCGGTCAATTTCGGCTTCTGTATACGCCATCGTATTCACACCGCGCTTTTCCCCGGTAACGCTGGTAAAGATGCCCTTCGGCTGACCGAAATAAACCCCACCTGTCAGTTCTCGCACCACCATAATATCCACCCCTTCAACCACCTCCCGTTTCAAAGTTGAAGCATCAATGAGTTGGGGTAATATGGTGGCAGGTCGTAAATTGGCAAATAAACCCAATCCTGCTCGTAATCCCAACAAACCCGTTTCGGGGCGTTGATGGCGCGGCAGGTTATCCCATTGATAACCACCGATAGCAGCCAGTAAAACGGCATCGCTATGGCGGCATTTTTCCAGGGTGTCAGCCGGTAGGGGTTCACCGGTAGCGTCAATCGCCGCCCCCCCCATCAAGGCTTCCGTGAATTCAAAGCTAAGATTTAACTGTTCGCCAATTACGTTTAACACATCTACCGCGACTGCCATAATTTCTGGACCGATGCCATCACCAGGCAAAAGGGTAATACGGTAGTGCTGCTGTGCCATAACTTACGTGTAATCCTGTGGACAATCTGAAAAAGTGGACGCCTGAACCATGCAACTTGACCAGGCAGTCTCTTATGATAACGGCTAATTGCCCCCCCTGACCGGAATCGGTTTCAATTTTTTAATTTCGTTGGGAAAATGGGGATTGGGGAAGAGGTGAGGAGGATAAGAACGATTTTCTGGATGAAATTTTGAGCATGACTCATAGATAGTGAACTCGAAGGCGCATCCGATTCATCCAGATTAAACACGATAGGTTTTACTAGAGGGAGACTCACATTACGATGGCACTGAATTTAGTTAACCAACTAGGGGAATGGAATCCCCAGTTGTTTCGAGAAATTAAAGGGCGGCTTAAACCCCGCAATATCTTAATTGCCGTAGCCATGTCTTTTTTGGGACAGTTACTGCTACTGATTGGTTTTGCCGGTGAATTACCCGTAGTTGAGGAGGAAAAGATTGGTTACAGCCGTTATTGTACAGGTGTGACTCAGGAATATTCTTCTCCAACCTGTCTATCCGATGGCTTGGGTGGGTTTGTGATCAATTGGTCACTCTGGTGGCAAGATGTATTTGTTTGGCTTAGCCTAATCGGTATTTTTGCCCTTTTAGTCGTTGGCATCTATATGCTGATTAGTGATTTGTTTCAGGAAGAAAGTCGCGGTACCCTCAATTTTCTACGTTTGACTCCGGGTTCAACACTGAATATTTTAGGGGGCAAATTATTGGGAGTTCCCCTGTTACTTTATCTAGTCGCTGCCCTCGCCTTGCCCTTGCATCTGGTGTCGGGTTTGGCAGGTGACATTGGTTTGAGTCAAATTTTCGCCTTCTACGGCGTCCTAGGTGCCAGTTGCCTATTCTTTTTCAGTGGGGCGCTACTATTTGGCTTAGTCGGTAATGGGTTGGGCGGTTTTCAACCTTGGTTGGGTAGTGGCGGAATGCTCATATTCCTGTCGATTATCACCAGCATGGTTCATCACGGGGATATGAGTAACACCCCCATGGATTGGCTGACCTTATTTAATCCGGCAATTTTTTTACCGTACCTGATTGAGTCGAGTTCTCTAGATGCGGTTAATACTTATCCAAACGGTGATTTTGGGGATTTGGGTTGGTTTTATCTCCCCATCGGTAAGACAATGTGGGCGATGGCTGGATTTGCCATTCTCAATTGTGGTTTATGGAGTTACTGGATTTGGCAGGGGTTAAATCGCCGTTTTCACAACCCTACGGCTACCTTACTGAGTAAGCGACAAAGTTATCGGTTAACGGCTTGCTTTGAAGTGATGATTCTCGGATTTGCACTAAATCCTGATGTAAACAATTCGAGAAATTATGCCAGAGGGTTGTTTGAGAATTTTGAATTCCTACTGGTGTTTAATCTGATCCTGTTTTTAGGACTAATCGCGGCGTTGAGTCCCCATCGTCAGACGATGCAAGATTGGGCGCGTTACCGTCACGCCAAACGCTCATCGCGCCAAGGTGGGATTATGGCAGACTTAATCTGGGGCAAAACCAGTCCCGCCCCTGTAGCGATTCTGTTGAATTTAGCGATCGCGTCTGCTATGTTACTGCCATGGATTCTGCTGTGGTCTCCCAGTGAATACAAGACACCGGCGATTTTGGGGCTATTGGTAACCGCCAGTCTCATCGTTTTCTATGCTTCAATTGGACAGCTTATGCTGTTGCTGAAAACGCCAAAACGGGCAGTTTGGGCAGCAACTGTGGTGGGTGGAATCATTATTTTACCGCCGATCATTTTCGGCTTTTTGTCCATGTCCCCGTCGGTAGAACCTACGCTATGGCTATTTTCGGCGTTTCCTTGGGCTAGCATCCAATATGCAGCGGGAACCTCAGTCTTAGTTGCCCTAGTCGGTCAATCCCTGGCATTAGTCTTGTTGAATCTTCAACTGACGCGACAGTTGAGAAAAGCGGGTGAGTCTTCGACTAAAGCCTTACTGTCTGGGCGGATGCCCTTAGAGATTCAGTAATAGAATCATCATTGTGGAGACGTAGCATGCTACGTCTCTACAAAGTTAGGACAAAGAAGGCATTGTTTCACTCCCTTTTTCCATAATAAATTCTAGCAACCAAAAACAAACTACCGTTAAACCTGTCAAAAATGTACCCGTGGCAAAACAAACACTATATCCAAAACTCGCCGCTAAATAGCCGCTGACTAGAGAACCCAAAATCGTTGCTACCCCAATAATTGAATTATAGACTCCCAGCGCCATTCCCTCCTCACCTTTAGTCGCCAGCCTTGCTACTGATAGGGTACTAGCTACATTAATCACAGCCCAAGTCAAACCCGTGAACAGATGGGCAAATCCAATAATGACTAAACTCATTGGTGTTGGCTTTAAAAGTGCCAGGATGGTAAAAATCATAAAAATTCCCACTCGCACGGCTGTTACCCAAGTCAGCAATCTAATACTGTCATGTTTTTGGGCGAACTGACCGATTGGAAAATATAAAAATGCCTCAATCAACGCCTTGCCAAAAACAATTAAAAAAATCAAAGAATTTGTTGCTCCCAAAACCTCAGCCAGAAAAATGGGGAAGGCGAGATAGACAATTTGAATCGCGAGGAACAATAGAGCCGAACAAATGTAATAAAGATTCAGGGGACTATATATCTGCTGCTGTATCTGAGTTAGCCACTCTGGACGCAGGATAAAGTAAATCATTCGGGATGGGTAAAACAGCACTCCCCGTTCAATAACAGCGACAGAGAGTCGTCCCAGTAATAATGGACTAAATGAGCGAGTTGAACGAACCTGCTGGGGTTCTTGCACCCACATTAAACAGAGAATCAAACTGAGTAAGCTTACCCCAGCGGCAAAAACAAATAAACTTCGCATAGCTGAGACAGACCCCCACAAATCAGAGAAAACTTCTTGCCAAATTCCTCCTCCAATTAAAGCGATAACAAAACTCCAACTCCCAATCAGATAAAAACGACCTAATGATTGAGACCATTGTTTTTCTGGAACAGTTTCTAGTAATAGAGCAGTTGATACAGGAATAATGGCTGCCATCAAAAATCCTGCCACTATACTGCATTGCTGCACTTGGATGAGATTATCGGCTACACTAATTAACCCCATACACAGAGAAAATCCGACATATCCTAGAATCAAAAAAGGGCGGCGGGAGCCTAATTGGTCTGAGAGATTGCCCCAAAGGATAAAAGCAACCACACCAGCCAGAGAGACTAAGGAACTGGTTTTACCTACATCTGTGATACTCCCACCAACGACTTGCACGATAAACAGGGAAAGCAGGTTAATGAAAAAGCATTCCCCGATTTTGTAAGGAATTAAGTGAAAAAACCAAAGCGGAGTTGAAGATAAAAAATTGATTTTAAGCATGAGGTTCGGCAAAGAGTACGAATGAAGATTTAAGGTGGTTAATCAGTTTAGTGGTAACGTCACTAACGGCTAATCCAGCAACAGTACGACGGCTTAGTGAGCGCAAAATCACCATGTCAACCGACTGAGAAGCATTGAGAATCACCATCGCCACATCCTCGTGGCGAATGACTTTAATCGAGGTACTGACCTGTGGACCTGCACTACAGAGGACATGAGACAACTCAGACTCAAGTGAAGCAATTTCCTCAGATGTTGTTTGTGAGGGACAAACATGCAATAACGTTACCGAACCTTGATTGGTATCCGCCAGCAGTTGGGCAAATCGCACGGTTCGCACTGTTTGTGGTGTGAAGTTCTTTACCGGCACTAAAAGGCGGCGTATTTTTATTGGCTCATCTAATAGCCGCATCACAGCAACCGGACAGTGGGATGACCAAAAAACACTATCAATGATAGTGCCAAACAAACGCGCCCGTAAGCCGGTATTTTCGCTCCAGCCCATGACAATTAAACGGGCGTCTTGTTCTCGGGCAGTACGAATAATTCCCCGCGCCACATCATCCTCAATTCGGAGTGCGGGTTTCGCCTCAACCTTAAACTCAGAACTAATTTGTTTGGCACGTACCAAAAGCCGCCGACTTTGCCCCAGAGTGATTTGCATCTGGGGTTCATCCATCTGAAGTTGATCCTGGGCAATGGATAAGGGTACAATCTGACCCGATTCATGACGTGCCAATAATGCAGCCATTTCAATTAAAAAGCGCTCCGTCAGAGGGTTGCTAATCGGTACAACTACGGTAAAATTGGAGCGATCGCGCTCAAACTGCTCGTCCAGGACTCGGTGTTCGGCTCGACTTTCCCACCAAAGCACCGATTGGCTAATCTCAGGACTGGGCTTGGGTAGAGGTAGCTGGGGAGCAAATTTTGCGGTTAACACCGGACCGAGAACAGAGGTTACCAGCATTAAAACGATGACACTGTTAAACACCGCCTCACTCAGCAACCCCACCTGCAAACCAGCCAAAGCAGCGGCTAATGTCGCCGCCACCTGAGGCAAAGACAGGGACCACATCACCATCATCTCGTTCCAGCGATAGTGATATAGGACTTTCGCGAGCAAGGCGGCGAGAAATTTACTACCAATTAATCCGGCTAAAATAGCGACAGTGAGTCCGAAACTGCTCCTTAGGGTTTCCATGAATACGGGTAAATTGAGCATTAAGCCCATACCGACAAAGAAAAAGGGAATAAATAAGACACTACCCACAAACTCCACTTTCTCTTTCACCGGAGAGCGCCCCACCACATCATTCACGGCTAAACCGACTAAAAAAGCCCCCACAATCTGCTCGATATGAATAATTTGCGCTCCCACTGAAGCGAGAAACACTGCCAGCAAAACAAAGAGAAATTGATTACCTTGATCATTACCAGTACGGCGGAAATACTGTTTTCCTGCCCAATCAAAGCCAAACAAAACAATCGCCGCATAGATAGCTAGTGAGCCAAGCTGCACGCTCAGAGTATAGAGGGAGAATTCTCCGGCGTGAATTGATACACAAATGGCTAATACGAGCAGCGCACTGATATCTGTAAAGATTGTTGCACCAATAGTGACGATGACGGGTTCAGTTTCAACTAAACCTAGACGCTGGACAATCGGATACCCTAATAGGGTATGGGAGGCAAATAGAGAACCAATGAGTATCGAAGCGTTTAGACCAAAACCAAATAGTTGTCCAATTAGGGTACCGATAATCAGCGGCACAATGAATGTGGCAAAACCAAACCCTAAAGAGCGATTTTTCTTTTTGCGAAACTGTTCTAAATCAATTTCTAATCCAGCCACGAACATCAAATAGATTTTGCCGATGTCCGATAGCAGATGTATGGTTTCGCTTTCAGCACTCAGCAGCCCTAACCCATGCTCACCTAGCACTACCCCCGCCACCAGCAAACCCACTAATCCGGGCAATCGTAAGCGCTCAAAAATTGGCGGAATTGCCGAAATTACTAATAAGAGAATAGTAAACGATACAAGTGGGCTATCAGGAAGCCATGTTCGTACTAATTCCATCTGATCATCCTGGTTTAGATAAAGGTGAAAGACTTTACTGTTTTCAGCGAGAACCGCTATTCAGCCAGAAATAACTAGACGTTCCACCGGAACGTCTCTACTACTGCTATTAATGGACTTACGCTCTAGATTTAGGCTGGAATTAATAGAAATGCTATAGATTTTATGCGGCTCATTTACAGTGAGAACAAGCCCCATAAAACTTATCTAAATTGGCTATTGGCTTGGTGGCAAATTCCTGACTCTTCGTTGCTCAGAGCGAATTTTGGGGAGACAACAATTTGTAGCGAAGCTGCCAAGCTAATCCAATATCTGTTCTGAGCAAGATAGCCCCTGAATACCAGACGCGAAAGTTTCTGTTACTTCCGCTCTACCCTAACTAATACGACGTCTCCTTTGAAATTAGATGAGGAATATAAATTTCTATATCCCTAAGTATACATCTTCTTGACCCAACGCGCTGAAGAGTCAGGTATGGCGCGTAAAGTAAATATGTAGGGGCGGGTTCAGGATCACAAGCTGATGCCAGACAATGCCGCGATCGCTCCACGTTCACTCTCACCCGCTTTGGCTACAGCTTACACCTGTGCCAGTCTAGCTCTAGCCACACGCACCTGGTTCTCGGCTTTTTGCAGGGATGCTGGTAACGCGATCGCGCTTATCTAAAATCGCCATCACCTGTCCCCTTGGACGCGATCGCATATTGACATCCTCACCGCCCTACAAGGATGGCGATTCCTCACCACGCCGTAGGGGTTTGGTAACCAAACCCCTACTGGTCTAATTTAGTTAATGGTGGCTGGGGGTGAATCGCCACAACCTTAGGGTAAGCTGATCAAGCTAGATGCTGCTTATTCTTTGTGTCAAGCTTGATTGAGATATTATGACCTTGACCCAGTTTGCCAAGCTCGCAGATCAACGATTATTCTGCCTATGGTGACTCTACCAATGGAAGCAAAATAATTTTTTTTAGACTAAAGACCCAACTTTAAACTTATGCCAACGTTTCGTGATTTTGTCGCTCTAGGAGTGGGGACTGCGATCGCTCTGCTTTATACAAAACCAAGCGCCTCTCAAGATTTCCCGTCGCCGCTTAGCTTTCAACGTCAAACCCCGACTCATCAAAGTGATGGGGTGATACACAGAAGATTGACAGACGTTGAGTCCCAATCGAGTGAGGAGAACTTACTCGTAGATGCAGAGGATCACTCCATTCCCACCGTTAATTCTCCTGTGAACACGATAGAGGAGCCAACTCCCGCAAACAGAAGTGAATCCTTGACCTCTGCAAGTGAACCCGTAACCTCTGAAACTGAAAATTCCCCCAATCCCTCAGAACTTGCTCAAGACTCTAGTAACAGACGGGTTACCCAAGAGCCAGACAGCTTGATTGTTCAATCCCCTGAAGCTATCCCCTCCCTACCCACTCTGGAAGAACCAGAAACACCCTCACCCGACTTTCTCACGCCAAATATCGAACCTTTGCCGATACCGTCTACCACCCCTGATCTACCGATATTAGAATTACTCAATCCCAGTGCCAATCCATTGCTGTTTCCCACCAAACCAGAAGAAGTCCAAGTGCAAACGACTCAGCCAATTACCCTAGAACAGGCAATAGAATTGGCACGGCGAAACAATCAACAGTTACAAATTGCTAGATTCCAGTTAGAACGAGCGGAGTTTGCCCTGCAAGAAGCCCTAGCTGCCGAGTTTCCATCGATTAGCGCCATTGCCGAATTTATCCGCACTGAGTCGGAACAACGGCTACTAGATCAAACTAACCAAAGTATCACATCGACAAACTTTGAGAGCCGACTGGAATTAAATTATGCCGCCTATACGGCGGGGCGTCGCCCAGCAGCCATTCAAGCCGCCGAACAACAGGTACGCTTCCAGCAACTGGGTTTAGAAAGCATCCTGGCAGATTTACGACTCAATGTCACCAGCACTTACTACAATTTGCAACAGGCAGATGCCGAAGTCGAAATTAGCCAAGCGGCGGTTAATGATGCGGCTCGCAGTCTACGGGATGCCCAGTTACTCGAACAAGCTGGCTTAGGAACTCGATTTGAAGTGTTGCAGGCGCAGGTGGAACTCGCCAATAATAATCAAGCGTTAACCAACGCCATCAGTCAGCAACGCATTGCCCGCCGCCAAATTGCACAATTGTTGAGTTTAGATCAGCAGGTGGGCATCTCTGCGGCTGATCCCATAAATGTGGCAGGAGATTGGGAAATTTCCTTGGAAGAAAGCATTATTTTGGCGTTGAAAAACCGGGCGGAGTTGGAACAGCAACTGGTACAACGTAATATTAATGAACAACAACAGCGCATTGCCCTAGCGGCGAATAAACCCCAGTTGAATCTATTTGCCCGATATAATATTGCCGCCCAGTTGGATGATAGTGATGGTCCGACTGATGGCTTAACTTTAGGAGCGCAACTCCAGTGGAATTTCTTTGATGGGGGAGCGGCAAAAGCCAGAGCCAGACAAGCCGAAACGGATGTCGCGATCGCGGAATCCGAATTTGCCAATGAGCGTGACCAAATCCGCTTCCAGGTTGAACAAGCTTTTTTTGAGCTAACAGCCAGCCAGGAAAATATTCAAACGGCATCCTTTGCCCTAGAACAGGCACAAGAAAGCTTACGATTGGCACGGTTACGATTTGGTGCTGGGGTGGGTACTCAAACCGATGTCATTAATCAGCAAACGGCGTTAACTCGTGCCAGAGTCAACCTGTTGACAGCAATTCTGGACTACAACCGAGCCCTAGCAGAGCTGCAACGGGCGATTAGTAATCTTCCAAATAGTATTCTTTTTGATTTACCTTGACCTTGGCTAGATCATTTTCAATCCGCCGACGTAGCCAATGTAGATTTTCCCGGCTTTTTCGGCTCTTACTAAGTCACCAACCCTAAGACCAAACGGTGTAATCGTTCCACCCTTACGCTTCCTTATCCCTGACTTGCCCGGGACTTCAAAGTGCAATTGACGGCGGAAAAGCCGTATTCTTTCCCCCGTTTCACTGCGCCAGGACGGGTAATGATCTTGAATGGGGAGGGAGTGATATTGACGCTGCCAAAGTGGGTGTAACCGCGAGAGTTAAAGCCAGTGAACCGAACATACTTGACGAAATACCCGCAAGCCAACGTCACTCCATCAACTGCGTGGGTCTCCGGTTTGGCTATAGACTTGTTGGTCAAATCCTTCTCTAAACCTAGTTGAGTTCGGAGTTGAGATGTGCCGTTCCCATCTTTTTGCCAACCGTGCCGGACATAGACAGGAGCGATTTTTTCCATCTGGGATATTGCCCAATTCTGCCCAGTCATTACCGGAGAGAAACCTTTGCCCGACTTGGCACGTTTGCGTTTAGTCTGGTCTATGTCGGCTCTAACCCGTTCATACCCTATCCCAGTTACCGGAAATATTGCCGCCAACTCTTTGACTACCCTTAACTCCAACTGCCGTGAGGCTTTGATGGATGGGGGGAGTTTGCACTGTTTGCGGTTATCAAAGCGGCATTGCCGATGGTTACGTTGCTTGAACGGAACATCCCGGTTGATTCTTCTAGAACGTCGAGACCGTCGTAGCATGGCGCGGGTTTTCATCCGCTTTTTAACGCGACCAAATGGAAGAATAAGGTGCAATTGCAGCAGGGTACATTTAGCTGACTGGACACCGACGCCAGAGTATGACTTTCCCGGATCTACTCCGACAGTAATCGGTTGTACTTCCTCTGCCGATGGTTCGATCAGTTGAACGTGATATACACCCAAGTCCGACCATTTCCCAACAGCTTTACCTTCCTTAAGCCACCGTCTAGCCCTAGACGGCTTAGTGGGCATCAGTGGCTTTCCTTCTTTGCTAACTACTGGAACACGATTCATAGAGATAATCCACTCGTGTAAAATGTTTGCGTCTCTTAAGGCATTGGTAAGGGTGTGTCCTGGATTTACCCAGTTTTCAGAGATTCCTGAACCTACATTTAAGCTGAACTAGAGAAGCGTTCAGAAGTGATTATCCCTTACCAACTCATGCCCTATTCATGTACAGACCGTCCATGGAAGGTCTCTACTGGCAGGTTATCTCTGCCAATCCGCGTCTTCAAGAAGTAAGGCGCGGTTCATGAATTATTCTCGCCATTGTTCCACGCCTTACGTCTGGAACAGGCTTCCCTATCTCCCCCAGCCTTTGTACTCTAGGGGACAATTTCGGTAACGACGCGATCGCTGCTAGAGCCACTCCTGACGATCATACTCTGATCCTGTAATTTACCCTCGGCGGTGGCTCCGGTTACGTTAAAGGGGGGATCGACTTGTTTATAAACGACATTCCCTGACGCCTGCATCTTCTGAGTGGGAATGTCCCACCTGACCTGATTGGCGTAGAGTTCGGCTTGATTGCGACTACCCACACCTTGGACACCTCCCCTTAAATTGGCGACTTCGCTCCCCAAATCTACCTGTCCCTGATTAGCCGTAATGACAACCTTCTCTTGCTGATGGACAATCTGAACAGGCTGATTTGAGCGTACTGTTTCCGCCTGGATGTCCCAGATTGCTTCATTGCTGGATATTAAAACTGGGGGATCAATGGACGTAAGCTGAACATTCTTTTTCAGAATAGCTACTTTGGTGTTTAGGTTATAGTCAGTCTGGTTAGCGACTACGCGATCGGTCACAGTATTATCCTTATACCGTTCAATATGAGTCCGCTGATCCCCAATTAACTTTTTTTCTTTGATTTGCCAAGTCAACTGCTCAGTTTTCAGTTGCACATTTGGGTCTTTCGATATTGTCTGTACAGACCCTTTGAGTTCCATTTGCTCTTGGCGTGTCAAATACCGCCCTTCATTCGCTGTGACCTCGATTTGTTCAGGATGGCGTCCCTCTAAATTTCGGCGCACCACTAATAAATCATCCTGGGGTAACCACTCCAATTCCTCACCCTTGAACACTGCACCATTGCGGGTATCTGTAGCGGTAATTTCTCCTCGCAGAAAGATTTGTTTGCCATCTTCCCGGACTTCCCCGCTCTTGGCTGACACTTTTAAAATAACCTTTCCATCCTGAAATAAATCACCGATTGGCTGTTCAACTTGAGCTATTTTTTTATCTTTACTGTATGTCGCTGTGTCAGCTTTTACCCGCCATAAAGGGCGACCTTGTTCATCAGCTTGCTCCAAGGTGACATTGTTAAACACAAGAGAGCCTTCAATATCAGTGGCTTTTGTATCTTGTTGAATTTTCTTGACCGTTTGGCTGTCAGACTGACAGCCGGAGAGTGGGGCAAATGTCAATAGACAGAGGCTCACCGCCAAATATCGTTTCCAACTCAACATCATTGGAGCAAGCTTATGTGCAATTTTGAGGGTTAGCCATCGTCTACCTCGCGGGACTCTGGCTTGGAGTGAAGCAACCCGGAGGGGGATAGAGGTCAAACCTTACCGTTCGACGCCGCACGAGTTTGACAATCCCACTGTTGACACCAGTCCGGTGTTTCGCTGCAACAACTGGACTTTTTTGGCGGTAAATCGCCCGACGCGCTTCCAGTGAGCATCGCTGAGTGAAACTTGGCTTTTAGTATCACCAGAAACGTAACCGTAATGGGTGACACCTGCTTTAACTGCTTTGACGTAATCGCCCTTCCTAAAACCGTGACAGGTAACTGTTCCACCGTACTTGCGTCGTCCTTTCCCTTTAACGGGAATCATCATGTGTAGCTGACGACGGCATACCGGAGGGCGATTAATCACAGCAAACTGGCACGGCGTCACCTCGATAGACCCTAACCAAGTACCACTCTTACCCTTGATTTGGCGATACCGCATGAACTGGGAAGCGGCGAGGCAAATACCGTCAACAGCATGGGCGGCGGGTGACTCCTCTGCCTTGTTTTTAGCCTTGGGTAAACCGAGGTACTGTCTCAGGGTTGAGGTGTACCACCCCTCCTGAGTGTGAACAGCGTAACCAGCTTGTTCTAACTGCTCTATTTGCCAGTATTGACCAACCATTGCAGGACTAAAACTTTTATCACCTCTGGCTTTAATCACCTCAACTACAACATCCCAAAATGGGTAGATTCGTGATAGCTCCTGAATCACCTTAAGCGCTAACTGCTTGTTAGCCCGGATACTAGGGGGTATCTTGTGACCCTTGCGGTTATCGAATCGGTGTTGGCGGTGATTACGCTGGTCGTAGGGAAGGTTACGGTTAATCCGTCGCCCTCGTCGTCCACGGCGCATCATTGCCCGTTGGGTCATGCGCTTAGTCACGTTTTCAAAGGGTAGGTTTAGGTGGGCTAGAAACAGGGTAGCTTTGGTTGATTGAACTGCAATTCCGGTGAACAGTTTGCCCGGATCGACTCCAGCCACAATTTTTTGGGTTTCCTCCCCTGATGGGGGTTTAACTAACTGGACTTGAAAAATGCCTAAGTCGTCATGAACTACCTTGGCTTTGCCTGTCTTTAACCAGCGTCGAACACGGCTGGCTTTGGCTGGCATTAATGGTTTACCTTTCGGCGATAAAACTGGTACACGAATCATGGATATAATCCCTCGTGTGGGTTGTACGTCCCCTCGACCACCGCTCTTCAAAATGTCCTCTCTTCAAGCGCTTAGACAAGTAAGCTTACAAATAGCCCGAACTGGGGAAGTATTCGGGGGTGTGTATCAGTTAACGGCTCGGCGGTCTATTCAACTCTTGCGTTGCCAGTCCTGTCTCTGGCAATCCCTGATTTCAAGCGATAGCTAAATCAGGGTTGTTGAATAGTCCTTACGCCCGAAAACCAAGGACTAATGACTCATAACTTATGACTAATGACCCATGGATTGGTCTCCAGGATCATCCATCATGCCAATACCAGACAAAGGACGGTAGGTATAGTTTTGTCGCGGGGATTTGCGGATACTTTCTTGGATCTGATCCAGATCAATATACCGATCCGCGACGTTAATTAGACTATCGCTAGTCATTGAACGTAAACTAACTACCTCAACCCGCACTCCTCGATAACTGACAGCATCTACAGCATAAGCCAGATCTCCATCACCGCTGACAAGAACGGCTGTATCATAAGACCCAACTAACGCCATCATATCCACAGCAATTTCAACATCTAGATTCGCTTTTTTCGAGCCATCAGGTAACTGCACTAAATCCTTAGCAATGACACGGTATCCATTACGGCGCATCCACAGCAAAAACCCTTGCTGCTTTTCATTGGTGCGATCAACACCAGTATAAAAGAAGGATCGCAGCAATCGGGAACCTGCAGTTAAACGAACCAACAGTTTCGTGTAATCAATTTCGATGCCTAATTGCAAAGCTGCATAAAACAGATTGGAGCCATCGATAAATATGGCAACCCGACCGCGATTTTCTAAAACTTGTTCAGGTGTAAAAATGGGATCAGTACTAAAATTATTCAACATGATTTTTATGCCTCTGTTTTTTATGAAAGAAATAGATGCCTCCTTCTTCCCAACCCTCTTCTCGTCTAGTCAGCCCCAAGTTTCTCGTGGCTGAAAACGACAGAACACCATTTGGCTTCCATCGCCCAAAAACAGGTGGAGATTTACTTTAGCGCTGATTAGCTAAGGTTCCCCAACGGCGATGACTGACTGATGTTTCATGATCTTAAATGAGAGTTTTTTGGTTAAAGTCAATGGGATAGCCAAGTTTTTGGTAGATATCGATGTTGATCGGGAATAGTCAGCGAGAACAGACAAGCTGCTAGTCTAGCTTATTACCTGATACTGTACAAGACCTGCTAACTTGGGATACTGTTTCCCATTCTTGTACAAACTCCCAAACTCATGTTTGGTAAGGAATAGGTTAAATGAGTTGAGGGCATTAATTCCAGAAATGATGTTTTTGCCGACTTGCCTCAAGGTGAGGACAGTCTGAGTATTAGCCACGCGATCGCTTAACCGTTACTTGATCAACTCTGGAATATGCTCGCTTGCCACTGTCTTGGTGGATACCCTCTACTCTAACCCTTTGGTAATAAGCATACCTCTTACCTAAGCTTTGGCGAAGTAAGTCCTTAAGTTGGTTGGCTAAGTTGCTCTTGACGCCTAAATCTGTTTCTTTGAGTTCGGTGAGAAATCATCGATTGTTTCCTAAAACGCCCTCCCTTACTTGGTTGGCATGGTATTGCCAGTTGGCTTTACTTAACATTTTGCCCAGAAGAAGTATTAAATACTACAAAATATTAACAAAGTTTACTAAACTTTGTTTAAAAAAGCTTAAACTAACTAAAAAAAAGAGTTATTTCTCAATATCAGGAATTATTTCGTTAAATTAGCATAGCTCAAGCTCATCTCTAGGTTGAGTGACAGATCAACGGTCTAGATATTGGGCAAAGGCAGCAGGAGAGGTAAGATCTTTCTCTTTGTCGCCTATTCATATAATAGCTATTTTGTCAACTGCTGTTGTTGAATGGGGGAAGTGCGAGAGTTATGAGTTTTGACCCAACACTAAGCCCATAAGGCATGGTGCGTGAGTTAACTCTCCTGGTTTCCCAGGCTTCCCCAGCTTTCCCAGCTTATCCATCCGCCCTATCCTCCCCATCTCACAAAGCTTCCAGACGTTCCACGCCTTACGTCTGGAACAGGCTGTCTCATCTCCCTGATTGTTCCCATCTTCCTCTCCATTTCAATCATCCCCACCTTTAGATATTTGCCAGTCAGCCGTATTACCGCTTATTGTAAAGAAAGATTAAATAACTATCCCTGAGGATTGTATCAGTACTAATCAGTACGGAACAGTGTCTCAGGAGAGAAAGCCCCTACGGGGGAAAGTCATCTAGTATCATCGAAGGGTTGCCTGGAGTCAATGATGCCAGAGCTAAAGAGTCATCCTTATTTTCTGACACCCCGATCGCACAATCCCGATTATCCCTTATTCGTATTTTTACCGGGGATGGATGGAACCGGTCAGCTATTGCGATCGCAGATGCCAAGTTTAGCCGCAGCGTTTGATGTTCGTTGTTTGGTTATTCCTCCCCATGATTTGAGTCCCTGGGAAGACTTAGCCAATCACGTCGCCAGTTTAATTACCAAAGAACTCAGCCAACGACGCTGCCAAAGCGTTTATTTATGTGGCGAGTCATTTGGTGGCTGTTTAGCGCTGAAGGTATCCCTCAGTGCCCCCCATCTATCGCACCGAATCATTTTAAGTAACCCAGCCACATCCGTGAGTCAACCCTCTTGGTTACTTTGGGGATCGCAATGGTTAGGCGTATTACCGGATAATATTTATCACTTATCTGCCTTGACATTGTTACCTGTTTTATCATCCCTCAATCGGATGGTTCCCAGCAATCGCCGCGCCCTCTTAGATGCTATGCGGTCAATGCCTGCAAAAACTATGCATTGGCGAGTCTCAATGCTGAGGAATTTTAAGGTTCATCCAGGACAACTCGAACAGTTGACCCAACCCGTCCTCATCCTCGCCAGCGCTGCTGACCGCTTGTGGTCTTCTTTAGCAGAAGCCAAGTCATTAGTCAAGTATCTGCCAAATGCCACGATGTCAGTGCTACCGAAATCTGGTCATGCTTGTTTACTAGAAACGGATGTCAACCTATTTGAAATATTAAAACAACAAAATTTTTTAGATCTCAGCCTTCCTCAGCCCGAAACTGAACCCGATTTATCGGAAATTATAGGGGTTGTTTAAGCGAGGAGTTGATCTGAACTATCAGAGACGTACCCTGCTACGTCTTGAACACCTCATTTTCCTTACCTTCCCCATCTTCCTCATCTCCCTCATCTCCCAGACGCGCCGTGGCACATCTGGAAAACAAATGTTAAGCTTATCAGTCGGTCAATTTTGATTAAATGACCTGATGTCAACAAAACTTTATAATTTTGTTAAGACATCTTATACTACCAATGGATAGTTAATAAGGAGTAAAGACAACGATGTCGGAGGCAATCAAGCCACTGACCGTACCCAGAGAATTCTTGGGTCCCCCCGAAGATTTTAATCTAACGTTACTAATGTTTATAGTAGCGATAGCTCTGATCGTCTTCTCGACCTGCGGTTACTGGCTGTGGGAGTTACCTGCACCCTTGTGCTTTAGCATTAATGTCCTAGCATTGCATATGGCGGGTACGGTAATCCATGATGCCTCTCACAATGTTGCCCACAAAAATCGGATCGCGAATGCGCTGATGGGTCATGGGAGTGCGCTGATGTTGGGGTTTGCTTTCCCGGTGTTTACCCGGGTACACATGCAGCATCATGCCAATGTTAATGATCCAGAAAACGATCCCGATCATTTTGTGTCAACGGGGGGACCTCTGTGGTTAATTGCAGCACGCTTTTTTTACCATGAGGTCTTTTTCTTTAAGCGCCGCTTGTGGCGTAAGTATGAACTGATCGAATGGTTCTTGAGCCGAGCTTTCGTTGCTGGGGTGATTTACCTGGCGTGTCAGTATGGCTTTTTGGGCTACATTATGAACTTCTGGTTTACCCCAGCACTGGTTGTCGGGTTGGCATTAGGCTTGTTTTTTGACTATTTACCCCATCGTCCTTTTAAAGAACGCGATCGCTGGAAAAATGCTAGGGTTTATCCTAGCCCGATCCTGAATATTATGATTATGGGTCAGAATTACCATTTGATTCATCATCTGTGGCCCTCTATTCCCTGGTATAAATATCAAGGAGCCTATAGAGCTACTAAGCCTCTATTAGCAAAAAAGGGCTGTCATCAGTCATTGGGACTGCTACAAGGCAAAGATTTTTTAAGTTTCGTCTATGATATTTTCCTGGGAATTCGTTTTCATCATAAACGGTCTGAGAAAACTCGCGAAAATTAGACAGATGAGATTGGGTTCGTAGTAGGGGTTTGGTAAGCAAACCCCTACTGTCGCTGAATGTAAGTCAAAAGCAGAGGCGATAAAACCAAAATGCCTAGGGTGCGATCGCGCCCTAGGCATGTCTTTGTCTGAATGGCTTGGTGTAGAGGCTATAGGTAGGCACATTTTTCCATGGTGAAAATCATATCAGAGAAATGGTGCGATCGCCCCTTGTCTGTAGGATGACCCTTGAGAGTGCCGAATGGGGATAAACAGGGGCTGGCGGCAGAAATACTTAACAAAACTTTATTAAGATTTGTTAAAGAATTTAAGCTAAGGCGAGTAATCTGTCTTAAAGTTCAGAGTGGTTTCTACTTTCTTGTACACTTGAAAATCCTGGAATTTCTAACTTTGGGTTTATCCCTTACTCTCCTAATACGCTTTCTCAACGCATCGAGTCGCGCTGTGATTATGTCGCTTTTGAGAGGGCGACAGCCAGCCGTTATAAATCAGTTTCACGCTCACCCTCGGAACCTGCCCAGCCAGTGGTGGAAGGGAAAAAAGTTCCCTTGGAAACGGGGGTCATTAAAATTGACCCGAACTACTGCGATCGCAGCGATGGTAACAGCCGCAGTAGTGGTTGGCAATGGGGTTTCCGCGCAAATAGCCCCAGCCAATCCCAGTACTCTGGCATCCCTGAAAACGGTATCGGTTCCCGAACCTGACAATATTGGAGACTTTATTAAGGACAAAACTGCCGCGATTGCCCTAGGAAAGACATTATTTTGGGATATGCAACTGGGGAGCGATGGTTTCACCTCCTGTGCCAGTTGCCATTTCCATGCAGGAGCCGATAATCGCTCCAAAAACCAGCTTAGTCCAGGACTGTTGCAAGTCAACCCTAATAAAAGTCCCAATCCGGATCAGGTATTTGACCTAGGTGGGGCAGCCAACTACCAGCTTAAGCCGGAAGACTATCCTTTCCACAAATTAAGTAATCCCAATAACCGCAACTCCACAGTTTTGGCTGACACGAACGATGTCAGCTCCTCTCAAGGCGTTTTCTTATCGAAATTCAATGACATTATTCCAGGCAGTTCCCAAGAAGATGTCACCTTCCTACCTGACCCAGTTTTCCATGTCGGAGACATCGAAGTTCGTCGGGTAGAACCCCGCAACACGCCCTCTGTGATTAATGCCGTGTTCAACTTCCGTAACTTCTGGGATGGACGCGCCCAAGAAGACTTCAACGGCGTCAATCCCTTCGGCGCCAGAGATGCCAATGCCTTTGTCCTCAAAAAAGACAAGAATAACCTAGAAAAAGTCAAAATCAGCCTCAACAATTCATCGTTGGCATCTCAAGCCGTAGGACCGCCTTTGAGCTTCTTCGAGATGTCTGCTGATGAGCGCACATTTCCGGATATTGGCATCAAACTGAATAAAAACAAGAAACGAGCTAAGTTGGGTCAAAGGATTAACCGACTCAGACCCCTAGCCGATCAACTGGTGCATCCTGAAGACAGCGTTCTGGGTAACCTGAGCCAAGCACCTAACCCAGGGCTGACGACATCAAATTATGAGTCGATGATTAAGGCGGCGTTTAAGCCGGAGTGGTGGAATTCCAATCAGGCAATCCGGATTGAAGAGAGTGGTGAATTGACGTTCTTTAACCCGAAAAATCAGACTCTGACGACTAACGAATTCTGGCAAATCGACTATAACTTTACCCTATTCTTTGGACTCGCGGTTCAGGCGTATGAGGCGAGCTTAATTTCCGATGAGACACCCTTCGACCACTATATGGAAGGGAAAACCAACGCCCTCACTGAGCAACAAAAGCGAGGGCTGGAGATTTTCCAGAACAAGGGTAAATGCATCAACTGTCACGGCGGACCCGAATTTACTAATGCATCGGTGGCAAATGTCAAAAACCAACCCCTCGAACGCATGAAGATGGCTCAAGGTGTTGCGGTTTATGACAATGGTTTTTATAACATTGCTGTCAGACCGACGTTAGAAGACCTAGGTGTAGGTGGTAAAGATCCCTTTGGTCAACCCCTGTCTATGTCGCGCTTGGAACAGCAGGATGGTTCTCCTTTCCCAGTTGTTCCTGGTGATGAGGGTGCGCCAACCGGTGCGCTCAAGCCCCAGGAGCGAGTAGCTGTGGATGGAGCGTTCAAGACTCCGGGTTTGCGTAATGTGGAACTGACTGCTCCTTTCTTCCACAATGGTGGACAGTTAACCCTCAAACAAGTTGTGGAATTTTACAATCGCGGCGGCGACTTTCACAATGAAAATATCGCCAATCTCGACCCAGATATCGTAAACCTAGGGCTGACAGAGCAGGAACAAGCGGATTTAGTGGCTTTCATGAAAGCTCTTACCGATGAACGAGTACGCTATGATAAAGCGCCCTTCGACCATCCGCAGTTATTAATTTCCGACGGACAGCAGGGGAACCAACAGTCTGTCCAGAATGACGGTACTGGCAAAGCTAAGGATCTGATTTTAGAACTACCTGCTGTAGGTCGTAACGGTGGTTCGGTTCGGGCGAATTTCCTGGAAATGGCGGTACAAACTGAAGCAGAATCAACCTCATCCACCGCCGAGACAACGGCTTCTCCCCCTGGAGGAGGATACACCCAACAGGATTGTCCGGCTGGAACGACGTTCGTCCCTCTACCTGGAGGGTACATGTGCCAGTGACCGAAAAATTGGGTTACCCAACCCCTACGGCGTGGTGAGGAATCGCCGCACTTATAGGGCGGTGAGGATGTCAAATCCGGTGTAGAGACGTAGCATGCTACGTCTCTACTAGAGGGTAAAACTTTTAAGGACTGTCAAAGTAGCCGTATCCTTTAGAGGGTCAGCTATTTTTTTAGTTTGGCAACGGGTAATAACAACGATTTTTGAATGGCTTCGTTCACTTCGGGAGTTACACTCTCAGCCCTCTTGAGACAATTGACCAGAAATTCATTGGCGTTGTAATACTGCTTTAATACTGCCACTTGCTCCTGATTGAACTGCCAATTATGACCGACATTGCGTTGCTCAATCATTGCCGTTCTCAGGGCTTCAATCCAAGCTTTACCCTTTCCTTGCCACCAGTCCTGAAACTCGCTTATCGTTTCAATTAAATTAGCTTGATGGTGGAAGTCTTGCAGTAATTGACGTAGCGACGGAGCTTGGCTGCTTCTCCAATTCGGCAAAACTTTACTATTATCTTGCTTATTCTCCAGCAAATTAGCATAGTTAAGCGCACGAGAAATGACTGAACCCAAAACATCTATGGGATCGTCCGTTAGCGCTAAGACTTGATTGAGAGCTAGGATGCACTCGATAGCCAGATCAAAAGCCAGTTCTAACTCAAGATTGTCGGTTAACTTGGGGTTTAAAGCACGAGCTAAAGTCAGCGTATTGCCAATCCCACCCAGAATCTGATCCACAGACAGATCGAAGTAAAAAGCGCGAACAATTGCTGATTCATAAGCTGTCGGGACGGTACCTGCTTTCTCATCGAGCCAGGTCAGAAATTTTTGGAGTTGTTTGTCTTCAGCCACCAGTCCATCTATCTGTTGTTTCATCAGTTCTAACAGAGGGTCTGCTTTGGGCAACATCTCAGCCGTGAGCAAGCCAACTTCTTGCCAAAACTTGTTAGTTATTTGACGGGTAATCAATTGCAATGCTTTATTGAGTTCGTTAGATGTCGGACTAGCAACAATGGCTTTAGCCGTTAAATATTCATGAAATATTAGATGTGAAAAGGAGTAAATTCCTTTAGCACGCTCGACTAATATGCCATGTTGTGCTTCGATAGATTTGACGACGGTATAGCTATCTAGTGGCTCATCTTCACAGATGTTTGGATTATTGGGTAAACTGTGCAGATAAGTAGCGATATACTGTTCAATTTCTTTTTGCTTAAACAAATAACGTCCTTGTGTGGCAGTGAAGAAAGCGATTTGATTAAGCAAGTCTTCCTGGCGCTGTACGGATATTTTTTCGCCAACTCCCGTTCGCTCAATACTGCGCTGAGTATCCCAGGTTTTGAGCAAAATATCTATGGCTTCTTTATATAACTCTGAGCGAGATTGAGGAAAACTATTTGATTGCTCGAATACTAGACATAGGAAGGTGAGTAATAAGGGATTGGTTGCCAAGTCTTTGATGGAGTGATGACTCTGAATTTCATCAATCAGTTTCTTTTGCTTGCACTCATTATCCAAGAACCATTTTTTCACAAAACCGATAATTTGTTGCTGATCAAATTCTGAAAGTTATACTTCTGTAAACTTTTCAAATCTATAGTCGATTGCGGCAAGTCTGCAACTAATCACAAAATGATTTTTATAAAAATCATCAGCTAGTTTATTGATTTCTCGGATTACGTCTCCTCTATAGGGCTGGCTAACTTCATCTAGACCATCTAATAAAATCAAAAATCTGCCACTATATAACAATTTCTTAAAAAGATTAATTTCCTTTTCGTAACACATAAAGAAAATTCTCTGAATATAATTTTGTAAGTTGAGATTTCTTTCCGTAGACACGAAATCTTTAAGAGAGATAAAAATCGGTAGTTTTTTATCTGGAAATATTCCAGAATCACCCTGAAGCGCTAAATACTTTAAAAATGTTGTTTTCCCTGACGCGGGTTTTCCGAGAATTATCAGCCTTGAATACTTCTCAATGGCTTGCAATCCCAGTATTCTTTCTTCGGGGTTTTTATTCAAGCTGGAATAATTTTCAGTAATCCCCAGATCAGCAACTTCAAGACGCCTACGGGATTGGATGGTTTCTAAAACATGAACGTCGATGTAAATCTTATTTAAAGGAATCGGCTGGGACATATCCAGCACCCGCATTGTGCCATACCGATGTTGAATACTCCCATATCCTTGCTGATACAATCTATGGACAATCACATCAAGTTGAGAACTGTTTGACTCGGAGGCTGTTGTTTTTAAGTCCCCCTCGCTAGACGATGGCTGACTGATTTCGTCCCATTCGAGATCAAGACTTTCACTAAGCTGGATAAAATACTGACGATCGACTCGCTCCCCTCGGAAAAATTTACTGATGGTTTGACGAGTGATTTGCAACTGTTTAGCTAACGTAGTCTGGCTCAAGGCTTTCGCCGTTAATGCCTTCTTGGCTTGTTCTATGCCTTGGAGAGATAGCTGTAGCGATCGCTTGGCTCGCTTGCTCATAATTCAATCTAGTGATTCCAGAGGGATAAAGAAGCTGCTATTGAGTAATTTCACTGACAAAGCCAAAGTTTTACATGTAACTTCCCTAAGTTTGACAGCATGATCTCTGATTTCCCTTGTCTAACGGAGCTTAGGCAGGCTCAGTCGTGTTACGGTTGCCAGCGCAGGTTCTCATAAACTTTACATTATTTTACATATTTTAGCATTGCTTTACAAAAGTTTTACCTCAGCTCAACCTAATCTTTGACACCCCTTTGGCAAAATCCGAAGGGGACGAAGAGCTTTTGCCATTAGTTCCGCTGCTTAACAAATTTTTAGGTCATAGACTCTAGGGAACGCATGACGATTAAGAGGAGAGAACTACTGAAGTACGCCGCGATCGCAGGAGGTTTGCTTGTCCTACCCGCCGGATTCCAGCGCATTGCCCATGCTAAAGATCCGGAGAGTCCCGCCGGGAATCCCTTTACCCTACCTTTCCGGGTACCGCCAGTACTTCAGCCAGTCCGCAGTGATAACACGTCCGGTTCTAATGGGTTACAAGATTTTGAAGGAACCGATTACTACGAAATAGCCATCACAAAAGCACAGGCGCAGATCATCCCAGGGAAAAGCACTGAGATTTGGGGCTACGGTGGCATATTTCCGGGTCCGACGATTAAGCAAAAGCGGGATCGGCAGTCAGTTGTCCGCTACATCAACAAACTGGATGTGCCGATGGTGATTCACTTGCATGGGATGGCGGCGCTACCGGAGTATGACGGTTGGGCGCATGACGCTGTAGAACCGGGTTACTATAAGGATTTTATTTACCCAAATAACCGACCTGCTACAATCTGGTATCATGACCATGCCCTTCACAAAACTGCCCCGAATGTGAACATGGGGCTAGCGGGAATGTATATTGTCTATGATGAATACGAACAGAATCTCAACCTACCCAGTGGTGAATATGATGTACCGCTAGTCATCCACGATAAAATATTTGACCGTAAAGGTCAGATCGTCTACGACGATCAGGGTCAAAAAAGTTTGTTCGGAGATGTGATTACGGTTAATGGTGTAGCATGGCCCCGGATGGAGGTGGCTAGACGTAAGTATCGTTTCCGGGTACTCAACGCTTCAGTTTCCCGATCTTACCGACTCAAACTAAGCAGCGGCGATGAGTTTATTATGATCGGCACAGATGCTGGGTTGAGAAGTGCCCCCGTCGCCGTAGACAGCTTCCGCATCAGTATGGCAGAACGCTATGAGTTTATCCTTGACTTCTCCAAATATCCGATTGGCACGAAAATTGTGCTGGAAAATGAGTCACCCGACAATAACGAAGATTACGAAAAAACAGATCGGATCATGCGCTTTGATGTGGTACGGGATGCCGAAGATACCAGCGAAATCCCCAGCACTCTCCGCTACGTGACGCCTGTTTCCCAACTGATTCCCCAAGCAGTACGTACCCGAGAATTCCGCTACGAACGCACAGGCGGTCAATGGGTAGTCAACGGCAACACTTGGAATCGCTACGAATCTGATGCGAATCCCCAAGTTGGCGATGTTGAGATTTGGACATTGTACACGAATTCAGGCGGCTGGTTTCATCCGATTCACGTTCATCTGATCGACTGTCAGATTATTGACCGCAATGAACAACCACCCTTTGTCTATGAGGAAGGCTGGAAAGATGTCATCTACGTAGGTGGTAATGAGTCAGTACGAGTCGTGGGCAAATTTGGTCCCCACACGGGCAGATATATGACCCACTGTCACAATTTAGTTCACGAAGATCACGATATGATGCGGGCAATTCAAATCGGCAATAACTCGACTGATCCGGCTTTAGTCGCTCCGCCCAAGCCACTACCCGCACCACCCTTATAAACTGAAATTCCCCCCAGCCAAAAATGGTGGAATAGATTTTACAGTTTAATCGGGCGCAAGCCCCTTGCGTCCCCCTATTAGATCCCCCTTCCGTCCCCCTTAAAAAGGGGGAGACCAGAGGATGCGAGAGCGTTTTTTGAACGGGGGAGACCAGCGGATGCGAGAGCGTTTTTTGCACGGGGGAGACCAGCGGATGCGAGAGCCTTTGTTGCATGGGGGAGATCAGCGGATGCGAGAGCATTCGTTGACACCAATGAAGGCGTTACGCCCCTACAGTTTCGGCTCTCCCGTACCTAGGGTGAATAGCACGCTCAGATGAGGTTGGTGGGCATTGCCCACCCTACGATATATCAAGGGTTTCAGTTTTGAAAATTGCCACAACCTAAATAGGATTGCTATAGAGGGTTTTCCATCACAAGTAAGGGAGAGCTACAATTATTTTGCCAATCAAGATTGAGTATTGATTCTATCAACTTAGTTTTCCGGACCATACAAGGAATCGTCGAATTCTTTAAGTTTTTTTACGTTATAAACCTGAGGTTGTTGTGCATAGGTACGAGCCGTAGAGGTTGGACGACTCAGTTGCTCTTTGCCGCACAAGTTACTCAGGTCTAAAACTGTGCCGTCTTCGGTTTGCATATAGCACACTGGATCATCGATATTTAGGTTTATTGAGCCTTGAGGTTGGGTATCCGGCAAAACTGGATTACTAAACGTTGCTTTGGCTACCAGTAAAGTTACAAGAGCAGCAATAAATGATATCATTAAAAATGATTTAATTTTCATGAAAAGCTTCTCCTGAGAATTCAAATTTAACAAACATTATAGCATATTAATTGGCTTAAGTTCAAATATTTATCCTAGAATTTTGATAAATAAAAAAAATCTTATGCTAGCTGCTAATTAGCCAATAGTCACTATTGGTATTCTTGCCCTAACGTTGATGGTTGAAGAGAATTCACGGAACTCGACCAACTCCCGTGGAGCCTACTTAGACTGAATTATAAACCTTAATGGTTGGGATCAGGGCGGGTTTATTGAATTGAGGGGTTTCTCGCCACAGGTAACAGTAAAACCCGCCCCTACAAGCTAATTTCTTTTGTCTGTGTTTAAGTTTAATTGTTAAATAAAGAGGTGATAAAACCAAAAGGCAAGTTGTGCGATCGCGCCTTTTGCTGTGTTGGTAGTAAGGGCTTTAGTCTTCAAAAAGCTAGGTCGAATCAAGTAACTCAACCAACTCGCGTCTGTTTACCTAGACTGGATTATAAACGTTAACGGTTCGGATCAGGGCGGGTTTATTGAATTGAGGGGTTGTTGCCACAGGTAACGGTAAAACCCGCCCCTACAAGCCAATTTGTTTTATCTGTGTTTGGGTTTAATTGTCAAACCGATCAATAAACAACAGTACGCCGTTCTGAGAAGTTATGTTCAGTCATAACGGTAGCGATCGCACGGGCTATTTTTTGTCCTCCAGACATAGACGGTTCTACGGGAGAAATCGTGGAGTAGTCTGTTACTTCATCACAAATCACCCGCAAATCGATTAAGGGTAAACCCGCTTGAACCGCTTGTCGAATAATACAATCATTAAACATCGATAACACGGTAAATGCTAATAGACGCATGACTGGATCAAGGAGGGGACATTGGTCATAAATTGTACAGAGTGCAGTCGGTTTATCCAGTGACAACACCGCTTTCAGCATCTGCTGATAGTTGTGGTAAAACTCCGCTTTCATCGTTGCGATCGCGTCTAACATCTTTGGGGAAGATTGGGTGGATTGAACCAAGATAGAGGCATATTGTAACGCATCATTACCGCCCACACTAATAAATACATGGCTGGCGTCTCTTGGTAAGCGCTGGATTTGGGAATCAATCTCCTGAATCGAATCTCCATCCACAGCTAGAAGAGTTGCCTGATCTCCTTGAGGTAAGCAATTTTTTAGCAAGTCAATGACAGATAAACCATCAGGTACATAAGCAGCATTATCAAAAATTGAATCCCCCAGAAGAATAATATGTGCCATGATTTTATACTTTACATGATTTTAGATTGTAGATTTGCCTGTGTAGCGGCGGTCACTCAACAAGAAGTCAAGGAGATCGTCTACAACTGCCCAGATAATCGTTAACTTTTCACGAGTCTATCTATTATTTTGGCATATTTCATGGAGCTGATAGTCAAAGTATTGGAATTTTTTTACCGTTATTCATACCAGACGATGCTTGATCACCCATAAGCCAATAGGTCACCATTTCGCCTCTCCCCCTCACATTAATCGCTCCTCGCTTTTCCAACGGGTAGTTATACTTGAGTCGCTCATAAGTCGCTTCAGTGACTTGAATACGTCCAGCTTCACCAGAGGATTCCATCCGGGAAGCAATATTAACAGCATCTCCCCACAAATCATAGATAAACTTTTTCGTACCAATAACCCCAGCAACCACAACGCCTGTATTAATACCAATGCGGATTTTAATATCCTCACCCAGTTCAACTTGAAAGCGTTTCATCGCCCCTTGCATTGCCAATGCCATTTGCGCGATCGCCTCCGCATGATCGGATCGCGGAATTGGTAAGCCAGCCGCCACCATGTAGGCATCACCAATCGTTTTTATTTTCTCTATTCCTAATTGATCAACTAACTCATCAAACCGGGAAAAAATCTGATTGAGTAACTTAACCAACTCAATCGGTTTTAACCGAGCCCCTAGGGGAGTAAATCCAACTAAATCAGCAAATAAAATGGTCACATCGTTAAATTGTTCAGCAATGACATCGGGATTATTTCTGAGCTGATCAACAATAGGCTGAGGCAAAATATTCAGCAATAACTGCTCTGACTTTTGCTTCTCTACATAAAGGGCGGCTTCTGCTTGCTTGCGATCGCTAATATCTCGTGCGACTAAAATAGCCGTCTCTGTAGACAGGGGAGAAATCGTTTCCGCTAACCAAACCTCCTTGCCATCAATCGGTAGGGAATATTCAATCGAGACAGTTTCCTGGGTCGATATTGCCTGGAGAATCGCCTGGAGAATCAGATCAGCTTGGGGACGTGGCAAATCCTCATGGAGTTTTCTACCCATCATTGCCTCTGGTAATTTGTAAACATTTGCCACCTTAGTGGGAATCATATTCAAACAGCGTCCCGAAACATCTCTCACTGTCACCATATCAGTCATTGCCGCAAAGAGAGCTTTCATTTCGGCTTGCACTTTCTTCTGTTGCAGCACTGTTCCCAATTGAGCCGCCACACCATTGACTAACTTGGTCAATCGTTTGTCTTCAGAACCGTTAGAATGGATAAAAAATACCAGGATTGCCAATACTGAAGAGGGGGAACTGAGCAAACAACTGTTCGGTTGGGTTGTTGGTTTATCGAGGTTAACATTGGCAATAATCGGTACACCAAAACCCGCTTTTAAACCACAAGCTGTCGCTGATTCCAATCGCAGCAAAACATCATCGGTTTGACTAAAATCGCTGATCCATTGAGAGTGTTGAGTTAACCAAACTTTTCCCGGAATCTCTTCTCCTGGGTAGAACGTGAGTAATTTACTATATTCTCGGAAACCCTCAATGGCTACCTGCAAACTCGGATCAAGTCCTTGGCGTTGACAATGCCAACGGCGGCTAGAGACTAGAATTGACTCATCAGTGGAAGGAATCCAAGCTTCGCCATAAATCCAACCCGTGATTTCGCATAACTTCTGCAATGCTACCTCTAAAGCCGTATCAAAATCGGACGCCGCATTAATTGCCTGAGAAAGGTTTAATAAGAGTTTCACCTCTTCTTCCGCTTGTTTGCGATCGCTGAAATCCTGCTGAGAACCGACAACCCGCACAGGCTGTCCGTTTTCATTCCATTGCACTTGTCCCCGTGCCAAAATCCATTTATAACTACCGTCTTGACAGCGCATCCTGTACTCAAACTTGTACGGGGGAGTTTTTCGCGTTAAATGGTCTTGCAATGTGGCTAAAACTTGATCAATATCCTCTGGATGGACGAGATTACGCCAACGATCGAAGCTTTCCAGTACTGTTGGATCGGTGTAACCTAGCATCCCTCCCAAGTGAGGAGAAGCAAATACTTTTCCAGTGGCGATATTCCACTCAAAGATGCCATCCTGAGTACTATTTAGCACTAATTGCCAACGGTCTTCACTTTTACGTAATGCAGCTTCAGTTTGTTTTTGTGCGGTAATATCCGTAATTAAACCTTCTAGATAAAATACCTTTCCATCGGGTTCAAAAATGCCCTGACCTTGTTCCCAAACCCACTTTAATTCGCCAGTTGCGGTGATAATTCGATAAGTGAGTTGGTAAGAATGGTGATTATCTAGAGCCGCTTGTATCTGATCAAATACAGGGTTTTGATCATCAGGATGAATGAGTTGATTGTACGTGAGTATTTTTTGCTTCGTGAAGGCTTCAACTGGATAACCCGTAAGCTCATAGCAGCCTTCACTGATAAAAAGCATCGTCCAGTCTGAGTCATTGAGACAACGGTAAGCAATACCGGGTATATTACTCATTAATGTTGCCAGACTGCGTTGGCTTTCCGCTAAATCAAACTCGGTTTGTTTATGTTCTCGCGCTTCAATTGCCAAGGACACTAAATCGGCAAGCGATCGCGCGAAATTCTGGTCTTCTGGTGTCCAGTGGCGAACCCTTCCCACTTGTCCTAAACAGATAATTCCGGCGATTTCTCCTCTAATCTGAATTGGCACATCCAGAACCGAGGTGATACCCCAGGGAATCAAATAAGACGCCGACAATTCTTGCGTTCTCGGGTCAGTTTGGGCATAATCTGCGGCAATGAGTTGGTCATGCTGTAATGCCTGAAAATAGGTAGGATAGTTCGCCACAGCAAGTTCAATGTCTTGGCTATGGTGGTTTTGATGCTTGTCAAATAGGTCAAAACAGTGGAGTTTGGTTCTGGTTTTGTCAAATAACCAAATCCCCGTGCGTTCAACGCCCAGACTTTTCACACCGGCTTGGGTAATTTCAGCGAAAGCGGCGTTTAAATCGCCTTGATGGATGGCGGGACTTTTAGCTAATTGAGTCAACACCAGATTATGATTACGCAGCGCGATCGCACTTTCCTGTAAGGCTTGTTCGGCTTGCTTTAACTTATGCGTCAAGGCTTCGAGTTGGCGCGATTTTTGCTCATAAAGCCAGGTTTCCTGAATCCCTTGGCTGACTTGAGAGAGCATTTCAATTACTAAGTCTGATTTGTTAAAATCGAGTTTTTCAACTCCTAACCAAGGAAGCGGTTTAATGAGATTTTTACTCCTGTGGATAACCTGAAATTGTCCACCGGGTAAAATTTGTCCAATATAGGAATATTTGCCAACATGATGATTGGGTTGAATTTGAATCAGTCCCCCCGGTGCAGCAAAACTTTGATTATATGCCGCTAATCGTACCTGATCCACGGCAAAAGATTGGGCAGATTCGACGGCTAATTTCCACAGGTACACTTGACTGTAAGCCGCTTCAATCGGATCAGAGGTAACCCGATTTACACCATATCGCGCCTGAAATTGCTGCACAAATCGATTATTTTCGGGTGTATTTAGACTCTGGAAATAACTCCAACTGGCATAATGTCCAACAGCCACATCGTCCAGGGTTTGGAGTTCCACTTCCGCGACACTCACCGCCAGAATTGGAATGTCATCAGCGGTTATCCCTGCGTCTCGGTACTGATGATAGAAAAATTGGTTTCCTTGTCCATTAAGGGTATTGAAAACAACATCCGGTTGGGTTTGTTGAATTCGTGCGATCGCGCCGCTAAAATCTGTCTCCCCTAAGTCTACATATTCTTCCCCGACGACTTCCCCACCTTGTTGCTTGAGTTGGGAGGCGATGATCTTATTTAAAGTGCGGGGAAAAACATAATCGGAACCTAGCAGATAGAATCGCTTTCCTTTGTTAGACAGTAGCCAAGAAACGGCGGGTTCCACTTGTTGATTGGGACAAGCGCCCGTATAAAAGATGTTAGGAGAGCTTTCGAGTCCTTCGTATTGTAGGGGATACCAGAGGAGAGCATTTAAGGTCTCAAATGTGGGTTTAACCGCTTTACGGGTAGCCGACGTCCAACAGCCAAAAACTGTGGTTACGCCCTCAAATTGAATCAGTTGTTGGGCTTGGCGTTTAAATTCTGCTGGATCAGATGCACCATCAACCACAAGCGGCTCAATGGTTTGAGCCAAAACGCCTCCGGCTTGATTGATTTGTGCGATCGCCATCAGGGCTGCATCAATTAATGGTCTCTCACTAAGAGCCATTGTGCCAGTTTGGGAATGCAAGATACCAACTCGCACTCCAGATGCAGAAGATGGCTGGTTTAAAGGCAACATGATCAAAGCCTAGGGTTATTTTATACAGAGTGTATGAGGAATCTATAGATAGTCTTTTTCAAGGCAATTGAGTGGCAACCAGGAGTTTTATTCAAGTTAAAGTCTAATTACACAAAACTATAGAGCAAAATCAACGCTATGAGTTTTAGAGTTTGAGTTTAGTTATATTATACTTGGGTTAACCTAAATCATTTCATAAAAATTGAGGGTTATAGTTTTAGATAGGTTAGAGTAACTTCAGGTAAATTCAGGTATATTGAGTTACAATGCCCATCTTTCATTTCATTCTACTTTGCCTCCTTACTCCTTCTCTTCTGCCCTCTGCCTTCTTGTCCTAGTCCCACTCCATTTTTAAAGTAGGCACCAACCGTTGCCAGTTACTTAAAAGCTTATTTTGCCAAGGCATTTGTGTTGAACCTTTAACCATCAGTTGAGTAATTTTTTGCTTACGTACACGAATTACAAATCGAGACAAGACACTCATTCCCGAACTGTTCAGGAATTCTAGCTGCTGTAAGTTCATCGTAATCAGGGGGAGTTCTTGAACCATAACCTGATCCAGTAATTCCTCGATGGGTTTATAATCAGAAATTAGGCTTTCCCTCAATAAACCTTTGAAGTTCACGGTTGCCGTTGTTGGTTCATACCATACCGTATAGTCTTCGGTCTGAATGCTCATTCGATATACTCCATCCTATTACTTATGACTTCATTAGATCGTTAGCTGTACCATTGTGGTCACCGTTTTTACTTCAGGGTTTTGGTTAATGGTTTCAATTTTCCAGCCTAACTTAGCACTATAATCATTAGTCATGCTGAGAAAACCCAACTGCGATTGATCACTATTCTCTTCAGCACCTTTTTCCAATTGTCTAAAATAAAATTCATTAAGATCAGAGGTAAGAAATTCGTCAACAAATGCCTCCATTTTTTTTAACTTGTCTTGATTCACGCAATTTGTAGCCATTAATATTAATGTTTTTTCCTGCAAGCAGCTACTAATTTTTATTGGATATTTAACCAGACTATCATGGAATTTAATGCAATTCTCTAATAATTCATTGGTGATATAAGTCGCGGCACTCTTGATTTTTAGTTGTCGTTCAAAGGTTTGGATATCGTCCTCATGGGTAGGAAAAAGATTGGCGATATAGTCCGTCATGAAAGCAACAGACAAGTAGCGAGTTTGCTTACGGCGGGCGCGAGAAATTGCGTGGACATACAACTCCAGCGTAAAAAGCTTGTAATCGGCAAGTATATCTTCTCTGAAGTTTCCTAATATTTGATTCATATCCTTTGAGATTATAGTTTTTTGAGAATGGAAAACATGAACAGCGATTTACTTCTGTTTAAGTATCACCAACGTAATATCATCAGCAACTTTTTGTTTGCCAATATGACGCCGTACATCGTCAATCACGACTTGTCTAATTTCCTGAGTCGATTTCTGATAATTCCGACTAACAATTTCGCATAACCGCTCTAGTCCATATTGTTGTCGCTGGGAGTTATAAGCTTCTGTAACACCATCCGTGTATAAGACTACCACATCTCCTGAATTTAACTCTATTTTTTCCTGAGCAATAAACTCAGAAATTTCTTCCTCTAATCCTAAAGGGAAGCCCAGATAAGTTGTATTAATCCGTTCCACTTTTCCTCCATTACGCACCACAATAACATCCTCATGTTGACCACTGACACCCAAAGTGCCATTGGCATAATCTAAAACAGCCAGAGTTATATTTTTATAGGGATTAATCCGCTGGATGTTGCTATAAATAGTGCGGTTGAGAATATCCAAAAATCTCACCGGATTGGTTTCCTCACTTTCTTGTAAGGTTCGCACAGCCGTTTGAGTCATCAACATCAAAACTCCACTTTCTAAACCATGTCCGGTTACATCACCAATGCTAATTTTGACGTTACCATTCTGTTGAATTACGTCATAATAGTCACCGCCAACTTCATCAGCAGGTTGCATGAATCCAGCAATATCTAATCCTTCCACTAAATCCAGTTCCTCCTGTTTAGGTAAAATCATCTGTTGTAGTTTCTTGGTGACCTCGATTTCAGAACTCAGACGCAGGTTTTCTTGTCGGAGTTTTTGATTAAGAGTAGTAATTTTTTGATGGGCGGCTTGCAGCTCTTGTTTTTGGAGTTCCAACTCCTGATTTTTTTGCTGTAACTGTTGCGCCATGAATTCAAGCTGTTTTTGGTGGGTTATGTCCTTGATTACAAAACTACATCCGGAAAATCCTTTGACAGGTAAATAAATAGGGGTTATTTCTAAACGTAGATAATAGGATAAATGCTGAATCTCTTGGTAAGATTTGCGTTTGTTCGTTTTCGCTTTATCGAAATATTTTTTGGCTAAATTAAACTGCTCATTATCTGATAAATTAAATAAATGTTTATTTAAAAGAGCAGATTCATTAAGCAAAACTCCATGAACAGATCGGAATTGCATGATTTCAAAGAATCGACTATTAAATTCGACTAACCGTCCCTCACTATCCAGGATAGCAATACCCTCTGATGAATTTCGCACGATACTTGTCCATCGTTCTTGTCCCAAATAAAACTCCCGGAAAAGATCATCATCTTCAGCCAGTATATTTTCAAAAATTGCCAGCCATTCTTTATCTCGTTTAATTAATCGCAGACGGGAAATAAATTCGTTTTGGTTAACTAAAATAACAATCGTTAAGTCCAGAAATCCTTTTTTATATTGACTTAATTTTTCATGAAATAAAAACCTGCCTCTTTTATCTTTGCGACTAAACAAGCTGTCTAACGGCTTTCCCACAATAGACTGAGGAGTACAGGCAAAATGTTCACAAAATTCCGGAGTAACGTTAAATATGTTTAGGGAGTCATCTAAAACGAGCATTCCTCCTGTATAAACGGCATAGAGAGGACAATCCTTCACGATATTAGCTCCTGTTTATTTAAAAAAACTATTTATTATTGCTTTCGCCTAGTCACTCACTGTAGTAATTAAACCGCCTCGTTAAAGTAATTCAACCTGGAATTTACAAGATAATTCTTGACAACAAATACAGTGGCTTTCTTCTGAAGCATAGGTTCCTACCCGTTCCTCAACAGTACCTTCGCCATGAAGGAGTGCCATAATTCCCGCTGCGACACCTGTTAACGCAAAACATTGGGGTTCTGTTGCTTCGCCTTTATAGGCTAGATAACCCAAAGCTTCGTATCCATTGAGAGCTTCCATTTGCAACGTTTCGCCCGGTTCATAATTGATGACATGCCAATTGCCCCAACCCAAACCATTTGTTACCGCAATTAATCCATATAAGTTATCCGATTCTTCTTCAACCATGGGGGCAATTAACTCATACCATTCTGCTGAAATAATAATACCGCGAAGGGTGTTCACAGCACAGACTTCTCCAGCAAATAAAAGAAGTTGTTTAGCTGTACTGAATAACCCTTGTTTTTTCATGCTTTCTATAAAACGAATACAGATTAAATTATAAAAATCCGCTGGAGTGTTAGCTAAATAAACATTAAACGCCGGAATTAATCCCTGATTATTCCCATAAAACGGCATTTCAACTAGAGCATTAATAATTTTTTTCTCATCAATATTAGAGTGAGCAAATTCACTCGTGGGTTTAGGGTTAAACTTTAGGTTTAGCTTCGGCAGATAAGTTACAGAAGTAGTTCGGGATTGATCGACGATAAACTGACACGTATCCGCACCCATATTCATACAAGCTTTTTCCTTGACATACACCGATTTTCCAGTAATTCCATGAATCACACCTTGAAGATACCCTTCTGTAAACGTACAGACGGGACAGTTTGACTCAATAAATCCGGCTTTCCATCCTTCGACAAAGTGGGAACTACTTGACGTAACTATGCCTTGATTAATTTGGGAAAAGTCCAAATGTCCATATCCTAAGTGAGCATAGAGTTTTGCGGCTATTTGCCATTTATCTGCTAAGGTATCTTCAGAATCAAAAAAATTCTGGATATAGTCTGAGAAGATTTCTTCAGTCGCTGATAAAATAATCGCTTTGCCATTAATTTGCTTAGTGCCTTCTATAATATTTTGCAGGCGAGCGTTATAATGATGGCAGTGAATCACTACCTCTTTTTTGCCAATAATGCGACGATAAGTATGAGGGTCAAATACTAAATTGAAGCGTTCAGTTAATTCTTTTTCTGTTGGAGTTTTCATTGGTTCTTAGTGAGTGGCGGTCTAAAATTGTTCATGGTACTCCTTCAGAGAATAAATATAGCCTTTTCATTTGAGTTATTAATCTCACCCTGAGAGGGGTAAGGTTTTCACGTTTCATTGGGAAATGCTATAGACAGGGTTTATTGCCTAATGAAGTTGCCATGAACGATAAACGATGAATCCTGAGCCTGGGACTGTATTCCATGGAACCAAAAACGGCTATAGATTGAGATTATATCAGTTTATAGAGAAATAGGATCAAGGAAGAGACATTCGATTGGAAAGAGACATTCCATTGGAAAGAGACGTTCCACCGGAACGTCTCTACAAGGTCAAATCAGGGATACTTTGGTAGCTTCTGTTACCTTTTTTGAAGAATTAAATCAAAGCGTAAACCTTTGCTTCCCATGGGAAAATCGGTTCTCTGCCAACCCATTCAGGAGGAACGATGCGGTTTTGGGTGATTTCTTTCCACTGCTTACCTTCTGGAGTGGGCGACCAATTCGGGACTTTATATTCAGAACCTACAGGAGTTCCATAGTCTGAGAAATTAGCCACGACAATCACGTATTCATCCGCCTTTTTGCCACGCCGCCAGACTAAAACCCGTTTACCTTCATGGAAATCGGCATGAATAAACTCATTCTCATTCACGGCTAGTGCCTTAGATGAGGTGCGGAAGCGAACTAACCGCGCCACATACTCAAAGATGCGTTGTCGCCAATCCTCTTGGACTCGACTATAGTTTACTGGGTCCACCTGTTTATGATCGGTATGTTCATCACTAATATCAAGATCCTGCTGATCCGCAAATTCATCCCCTGCCAAAATCAGGGGAATCCCAACAGCGGTTAAAAGACAAACAAATGCTAGCTTAATCCGGGGTTCAGTATCGTAAACTCCATTATTAATTAGATAGTTATAGAAACGCTCATTACCTAAACCGCCTACATCATGGGACGTGAGATAATTCACCGCTTGAGCGCTATCGGTAAAGCCTAAAAAACGACAATCAATGAGTTTGCGGACACTCCATTCAAAGCTAGAGTCATTAAAGGCATTCTTGCCTAAAATTACCTGTCGAATAATCTGCTTAAATTTTTCGTTCCATAGTCCATCTAAGCGATTTTGGTGAACTAAGGCTAAGGGGACACTTAATTCTTCGCCAACAACCAGAAAGTGCTGACTTGAACCTCCCCGTTTTTCCCAAAGCGTGCGGGCTAACTCTCGGAATTTTTCCAAAAAGTCATAGTTGCCGACATTATTAACGCTATCGAGTCGCAAACCATCCACCCGATAATAGTTCAGCCAATGAGCCATATATACTTTCATATATTCACGGGCTGGCACAAACCAGGATTTTTTGCCAAGAATTGGATGATAGCCTTCTACCCAATAGTTGTACTTAAATAAATCACCACCAAAACCATTGCGACCCACTTGTTCAGGGTCACGTTCCGGATTGCCCTGTGGTCGCCATTGGACATAAAAATCCAAAAAATTTATGTTTTGATACGGATTATTTCGGGAAAACGCCATCACCATATCGGCAAAGAAACGCATTCCCAACTGGTGACACACTTTAATTAGATTGGCTAAATCAGTGGATGCGGTTGGTGCATCTTGACCCTCTGGATGTCCTAAATCAAAATCAGCCGCAAAAAAGTTAGCTGTACCATATCCCCATTCCAGCTTGTCATCACTATCGGCTGGAGGCAATAATTCTAAGGCATTGACGCCTAATTCCGCCAGATGAGCTTTGCCTTCTGCTAAGGTTTCAATGTGGCTAAAATTAGGAGACGTGGCTTGGGGTTGCAATAAAGACAGCACATCCTGAAACGTACCGATTCCTACCTCTCGATTTTCCTCTGTCCTCCCTTTTGTCCAACGGGTTGGTAATTCATAGATCACCAGTTGATTGTTTGGGGGTAGAGTGTCTAATGGGGCGTCTCCTTCCCAGTTCACCGTTTGTCCGCCCGGATCACAGGGGATTAGGATGCCATTGTGATACAAAATCACACTAGCAGGATCATGACTGGCAATACCACCTTCCTCGTCAGGGATGGGGGCGATTATCCGGCGGTCTACAGTGGTGGCGGTTGGATCAGTGCAATAGAGAACTTTGTTAATATTGTCAGGGTTATAGGGTTCAGTATTGTGGATTTTAAACCAGTACAGGTAAACTTGCCCTTCTGTCAGACCACAGTCTTGAGCGGAGACTTCCCACAACTCCGGGAAATCAGGAGATTGGCTGAGGGGAAATTCACCAACTTTCTCGAATCGATCTGAAGCCTTAGCTGAAGGTTTAGCAATGTAAACGCTGGGCGGTGGTTGGGATATACCAGGACGCCACAAGATGAAGTGGGTCTGCTTGCGGCTTAATAGATCGACGAGCATAGTATGGGTCTCCTGAGTGGGAATCTTACTTTGGGTTGATCTGTACAACCGACCACCATTCTATTCTGGGGATTTGAAACGTCAATTCTTCGACTGTCATGTTCGCTTGACTAGCTAGATTTAAAGCGATGCTGATCAAGCCTGATTTAATAAGTAAAACTTTTCAATTTTATGTTTTAGTTTTAATATTCTCAAGTCAATCGGATTTAGGGCGGGCAGAAAAAGTCACTGGCAAATCCTGAGTTGACCTGGGTTTGAGTTTGTAGTATGTTGTTACGGTAATGCTGTATTGGGTGTTTTTTGTAGCATTTTTTTAAACTACATTGCTTAAATGCCTTGAAAATGCGTAATTTTATCCCCTCTCTTGTCGAAAAAATTTAAAAAATACAAATATATTACATTACCTAATTGTCAGAACTCGAACAGGGACGAATTTGACAAAAAAGCAGTTTAATGCATTAGATAAGAATTAAAATAAATTATTATTAGGTTAGGACTTACGCAAAGCCTCTATGTGTTCTATGTGTAGTGGCGTGACACAGCTAAAATTGTGGAATAGATTTGACCTTTAAACCGGGCGCACGCCGTGCGCCCCTACAATGCTAATCCACCAATTAAGGTGTGCCACACCAGTAGGGTGTGTTAGCGTAGCGTAACGCACCTTTGCCACGATACGTGGTGTAGATGTGTAAATCCTGTAGGTATTATTGGTGACAAGTTATCCGCAGCGATTTAGCTTGAGAAATTAATTACAGATGCACAGAGAAATAAAACCATGCGAGAAAAAATTGTCAAACTATTATTTACTCCTATTCCGGGAACCAAAAGTATAGAACAAGGGCTGTTCAGAGTTATTTGTATATCATCAACTAAGTTAAGACAGTGGTCATTTTCTAGTTTAATTTTTCTCCTCAAGTCACTTCGCTGGTTCGTACCGAGTGTAAGTGTATTATTAGTTATCTGGATGATTGGCGGTAATTTCTTCGCTGCTCAACAGGAAAAGGAAATTGAACAAGACATCGAAGAATTTGTCAAACGGTTCCCGGATACTGAACCGAACGATTCGGCGTTGAAGTTACGAGCTTTGATGGCAAAATTGGCAATACATGGCGGTGGTACGCCTGAGTTTCCTATTGACGCCTATACCATGTCTCATCCAGATTTTGCTGTCTCTGAAAGTGACAGAACAGCTTTTGAAGAAATTCGGGAAGAACTAAGAAATTATTTGGATGCTCAAATCAGCAAACCAAATGATAAACTTGCTCCAATACCCGACAAATTAAGACAATATTTAATAGACAATACGGAAGACATAGAAGCGATTAGCAAGCATCTATTAAATAATGAAATTCCTCTGTGGCAAAGAGATATAACTCCAATAGTGGAGGGGGATTATTCATTTCCTTTGCCCAGTTATTTGAATTTGGTTAATTTTCAAAACGTGATTTTACTGGATGTATTAGAAAAAAATAGCCGTGGTCAAGTTAAACAAGCAGCCGAAATGCTAGAGGTATCCTGGAATCTCAATCAGTCACTTCGTAACGACTATTATCTGATTAGTCAATTGGTTGTCTTAATTATGGGCAGATATAGTACAGGTGTAATCAGAAAGCTTGAATATCTTCCCGTAGAATGGCAGCAGCGCTTATTGGAACATGACTACCATCAATCACTGTTAACTTCTCTAGAAACAGAATTTGTATCTGGATTCAATTTTATGCGAAATTTACATTTATATCCACTTGAAGAGGTGTTGATGACGGAAGATTTATTATTGGCTTTACTACTCAAATTTCCTATTTTCAAACCTTATCGTCGCCTTTCTGCAATTGATACGTATAATACACAAATGAAGCTTCTGCCAGAATATAAGCAACACAATATATGTTTGTCAGATTCAGCCGCATCAGCAACACTTGATACAAATCCAGCCTGGTGGAACATTCATGGTCAGACAATAGCACCAGCCTGGTTCAATCAACCTCGCAAAGCGACCCAATATATGCTTGAATTAGAATTAACCAAAAAAATATTGCAGGTCAAAGCATTAGCTGCCAAAACCGGAAAATGGCCCCAGTCAGTCCCGAATATGGAGTCTGAGATTTGTCCTGGTGTTGAATGGGTTTATCAAGTGTCTCCTGATGGTACAATGTCAATTTCTCTAAGTGAGCAACCTGAATGGTTAACCGAAAGAATAGAAAATCAAAATGCACTTCCTCTTACTTATAGCACTCAGCAAATTCCTAATTATTAGAACAAAGTATTTAATGTTAACCTAATTTGTATGTAGTCGGCACTTTAGTGCCAGAAAGAGCGCTAAAGCGCTCACTACGAACTTACCATCCAACCCAAGCTATGCTTACACAAGCTAAACGAAATTGTTATACCTTACTTATAATTGGCTGTATCAGCCTTTCATTCTCTCTGCTGAGTGTGAGTCAGGGATGGGGACAAGAATCTGTTGATAAAGAGACTTCCTTATATATCGAACAATTAAAAAATGATGATGATTGGCGCAAGCGCAGTCAAGCGGCTTCGGCTTTGGGAGAAATTCGTTCAGAAACGGCTATTCCAGCGTTAATTACATCCCTAAAAACTGAGCAAGATGAAGTGGTTCGCCTCAGAGCAACTTTTGCCTTAATCAAGATTGGTTCACCTGCTATTCCCAGCTTAATCGAAACCCTGAAACATGAAAACGTATCGGCTCGTTATAGTGCGACTTTTGCCCTAAGTCAAATGGGTTCGCTGGCTTTTCCCAGCCTGACTGAAGCCTTACAGAGTCAGAATGAACTTATTCGCACTAATTCAGCTTCGGCTATCGCTAAAATTGCTGAACATCGCCAAGATAAGGCAGAAAGTCTATCGATGTCTAATTTAGTGCAAGCTATCTCTAATTTAGAACAGGCTCAAAATCGTATCACTTCTTTCCAAAATATTGAGACTACCATCAATCCAATTCAATCAGGCTTTAAACAGGAAGACATTGATACGATACGAGACTCTCTAACTATTCTGAAGGCTGAACGGCGCGATCGCATTCGATCTCAAGTCTTTAATATAGTCTTTATCACTCTCGCCTCACTATCAATCATCGGTGGTATAATTATTTGGCGTCGCCCTGACTTGATCTTGCGGTTCAGTCGAGTTCTTGTCCAATCGAGAGAACAGAAAGAAAGATTTGATTACTTTCGCTCACAAGTCCAGCAATTCTTCCAACACGCAGGCGCAACCACCAGCCGTCAAGGGAAACGTAGTCTCAAGCTTACCTCGATTCCAGGTAGACTAAACTCCTATACGCCTTTACCGATCATGCTAACCCTTGACCAACCTGTTGACGAAGACGTAACTGAGTTAGTCAAACAATCTAGCCAATTAACGGGCAATTCTCACCAAAAAGCTGCTATTCTGTTGTATCGAGAACCACCAGATACCCTGTTCCGAATGCGGATGGCGGAAGTTAGGCTGCGCGACCATTTTATCCTGATTCCGATTCCTTTTGCCGCGATTGAACAGGCGTTATTAGATGGTAGCACAGCTTCGGGACTTTTAGCCCAATATACAGACCGCTATTTACCAGGTGCTGACTTATTTGATGATCGGAATGCTATTGGCGATACTCTCTCGTTTTTTGGTCGTGTCGAACTTCTCAACCGTCTGGAAGAAGAACTGCGTCGCAACCAAGGAATTGGTCTTTTTGGCTTACGCAAATCTGGCAAAACCTCCATTCTCCTACAATTAAGTTTTGCCATGCGCCAGCATCCCGTGGTTCATATTGACCTGCAACGCTATAGCGGAAAACAGCGTTATGGGGCTGAATTACTCAATCAAGTCTTACAACAACTAATCAAGTTAGTTAATGAACACCATCCTCAATCAAAGGGTACTGACTTAAGCTGGGTTCGTAGTAGGCACTTTAGTGCTAGAAGCGCTAAAGCGCTGACTACAAACTCTGTCAGAATCGCTAAAGCGCTGACTACAAACTTTAAACCATTTTCCCAAGATAGCCCCGCGCCTGATTTAATCTCTGAATTCACCCAGCGCATCAATACCTTATCCCCCTTACTCCAAGCCGCCGGATATCACCTCCCGATTCTCTGCTTCTTAGATGAAATTGAACGGATTATTCCGACAAAAACTGACCCAAAAGAACGAACCGAAGAATTCAACGCTTGTTTCGGGGTGCTGCGGGTATTAAGTCAGGAACAGCGCCAACTCTCCTTACTGGTGGCTGATGTTCATGCGGACTGTAATCGGATTAACCAATGGCAACAACCGGATGTACCCACAAATCCAGTGTTTAGCTTTTTTAAAGAATACTTTGTCTCTCCGTTTTCCCAATCTGAGACAACCCGAATGTTAACCGATATCGGTGAACTGATGGGCGTAACCTTTGATCAAGCCACTCAAATCGCCATACATCGAGAAAGTGGCGGACATCCCTTTATTGCCAGACAATTGGCAAGTTTACTCTGTAAAAAAGTCGCCCCGGAAAATAAGGGCGAAATTAACCTATCCGCCGCTCAACGCTATCTGAATAAACCCTTTACCTATTCAGGTGTACTCAAAGATTACTTTGGACAAAATATCTGGGCAGATTTAGACAAGCGTCATTTTACCTGTGCGATCGCGCTGCTGCAACTCCTCACCTGTAACCAAGAAACTCAGCCGCAGATAACCGAGGAAGCCTTGTTTGCCAGACTCAACCCCGAATTCACCCAAAGCCAATGTCTAGACGCCTTACTCTGGTTAGAAGCCGTGGGATTAATCCATCGAGATGCGATCGCGGACAAGGATTACTATCAGTTACAGGTTCCCCTTCTATCACGCTGGCTACGGATGCAAATGAAACCCGAAGAAATTCAACAATGGCAGCTACAATAATATCATTCTTTTACCCATTGGGAAAACCACAAATGACAAATGACGAATAACAATCGCCCCTTCGATAACTTTAGACTCGCTATCTCGAAACCCGACTACTTTTTCGGACGTCAGGAACTCCTCGCCAACGTCATGCGATCGCCCTTTCAAGTGAGAATCATTCTCGGTGGGCGTCGCTTAGGTAAAACTAGCACGTTAAACACCATTCAATGGACGCTTCTCAACCGAAATAGCCGTGCTTTTCCTGTCCTCTTTAATTTACAACAAGAACAACCCGAAAGTCTAGATAACTTCCGATATTTGCTCATCCTCCGATTACAAGAAGCGCTTATACAAAAGCAAACCCAATCGTCAAACGCCGAGTCTCGATTAGGCTTGAGACGAACCTATCGCCGCTTACTCAGACAGTTTTCCGGTGGCGAAATTGGCATATCTGGATTTAAATTAAATGTTACCAATCCCCATCAAGAACGGCGTTTAATTCACGAAGACTTCCGCCAAAATTTATTAAAAATCATTAAACACCTGCAAAAGCACAACCTTGAAGGCATTTGCTTTCTCTTAGATGGCGCAGAATTTATTGTCCGCCAAGAGTGGGCAAATGATGCTTGGAGTTATCTGCGGGGATTAAAAGACACCGACACTGCTATCAACCCTTTCTTAGGATTCTGTTTCTCTGGCTATCGTGACTTGAAAGATTATCAGCAACGAGTAGGTTCTCCGCTGCTGAATATTGCCGATGTAGAATGGTTAGGGACATTAACCGAATCCGACACGCGATCGCTAATTATTCAACGCCGTCAAAATGAAGGTGTTCCTCTCACCGAATCGGGATATAATACGATTCTAGATTGGGCTGGATATCATCCCTATCTTACCCAACAACTCATTAATGAGATTTTCGATGATTATCAGATGAAAAAATCCCGTTCTACTGAGAGTTTTATGCTGCATCAACAACGAAAACATGACCGCGATTTTTCCGCTTGGTGGGATGAAGATCAACGATCTTATGGTTTTAGTCAGGTAGAACAAACCGTTTATCGTACCCTCGTTCAACAGCGAGAAGGAACGGCTGAGACGTTAGCAGAACAAGCGCAATTGAGCTTTGGACAAGTTGCGGATGCGTTGGAAGTTTTGACCGGAACGGGTGTGATTCGCCAGTTAAATGATGAGCGATACACGATGGGTTCAAAACTCTTTGAGGAATGGGTGGTACGGGAGAGACGTTAATTCAGCAGCCCCTAATTCTTCGATAAAGTCAATTAAGATTTTATCATCAAAAACACTCCCACAGCAATCATTATACAGCCTGCACTCATATTTATTCCTTTTCTTATTCTAGAACTGATCAGTAATCTCGCTCTATCCGCCATGAATGCATAACCGAGTTTAACACCGCCTACAGCTACTGTAGTAATCGCGATAATGATGATAGTATCAAGATAAGAGATTTGGGAAATATCAATAAAAGCTGGGAAAAACCCCAGATAAAATAAGGTTGCTTTTTGATCGGCTAATGTAATAGATAGTCCTGCGATAAAACTAGACAGCCAAGAAGATTCCATAACGGCGGCTGTCTCCACTTTATTCACTTTTGCCCGACATAACCCTATTCCCAACCAAATAAGATAAGCGCCACCCAGGTACTTGATCAGGAAAAATAAGCCTCCTATTTTTGCCGCCAGCAGTGATAAACCCCAAATGGCAATGATAATGAATATGATGTCACCGACTACTATTCCTAGGGTGGTGAAAACACCATGAATAAAGCCAGATGTAGCGGATCGGGTGGAGACAGTCAATACACTGACACTGGGAATAGAAGCCCGAACAACCATCGCGCTGAATAATGCAACAATGGTGCTAAAGGTCATACTGCTTTGCATAACAATTACAGCGCTTTTGGTAGTAAGTGAGGTACACAGACAGATCCCCGACTTCTCAAAGAAGTCGGGGATCTTGCTTAGAAGACTGATAAAGGGCACGATAGTGTCGTGCCCCTACCCAATCAATCTTAATCAGTTAAGCCCGATTTAGGGTGACTGATTGAGAAACGCCTCGATCGCGTCGGCGGCGAGATGGCTAATCGGCTTACCTTGACTCGCGGCGGCGTCTTTGAGACGGCTGTAAAGATCATCGTTGAGGGAAATCCGATGTCGGGTTTTCTGGGTAGGTTTGGCAAAGACGTAATTGGCAGAATACTCCCGAATCGCATCAAAACCCACGCGATCGCAAAAATCCCCGAAACTTTCCCCAAGTTCGCGCTGTTGCTTGAATTGCATCAACATAGGTTCGAGGAAGGATTCGAGTTCCTCAATCGGCAGTTTTTCGATATAGGCTCGTGCTAACCTTGTCTGATCCGGTGAACCTCCTAACCAAATTTCGTATTTTCCTGGCGCACTCCCGACAAATCCTAATTCTGCCATGTAAGGTCTGGCACATCCATTAGGACATCCAGTCATGCGGATGACAAAATGCTCATCCTTTAACCCCAACTTGTCCAACAGCACCCGAATCCGCTCGGTAATACTCGGAATTACCCGTTCTGATTCAGTAATGGCTAAGCCACAGGTGGGTAGGGCTGGGCAAGCCATGGAATAGCGGACTAAGGGTTCGATACCCTCTGGGGTGATTTGCACCCCGTGTTGGTTGAGAATCTGTTCAATGGTTTGCTGCTGGTCCTTTTCAATCTCATAAAGAATGGCATTGTGGTTGGGTGTCATCCTCATGGGTAAGTCAAATTGCTTGACAATTTCCCGTAGGGCTGTTTTGAGTCGGAAATTGCCCTCATCTTTAACTCGCCCATTCTCAATGGAAATGCCTAAAAATAGCTTACCGTCTCCTTGCTCGTTCCATCCCAGATAGTCTTTATATTTAAAGGCGGGGAGGGGTTTGTAGGCGGCTAGGGGTTTACCAAAGTACTCCTCAACCTTAGCGCGGAACTTATCAACGCCCCAATCATTGATCAGGTACTTCATCCGGGCATGACGACGACTCACGCGATCGCCATAGTCTCGCTGAGTTGCCACAATGGCTTTGATTAAGTCGAAGATATCATCTTTTGCCACATAGCCAATGGGGTCAGCCATACGGGCAAAGGTTTCTTCTTTATTATGGGTGCGTCCTAAACCACCACCGGCGAGAACATTGAATCCTTCAAGTTCTCCCTGCTGATTCATCATCACCACCAAGCTAACGTCTTGGGTGTAGAGGTCAACCGAGTTATCGCCCGGAACGGTAACACTACACTTAAACTTACGGGGCATATAATGTTCCCCATAAATCGGTTCTTCTTTATCCGGGAATATCGTACCGTTGCCATTACGCTGACGCGCCGCTTTCACCTCTGGGGCTTCTTCGGCGCTAATTGCCTTTTCCCCATCCAGCCAAATTTCATAATAAGCGCCCGTCTGAGGGGTTAATAAATCGGCAATTTTATCGGCATACTCCCAGGCATATTGGTAATCAGGACGAGTCTTGAACGGGGCGGGAGGTGCCATGACATTGCGGTTTAAATCCCCGCAAGCGCCAAGGGTTGAACCCATATTGCGGACAATGGCGGCGATGGTTGCCTTTAAGTTCTTTTTGAGAATGCCGTGAAGCTGAAAACCTTGGCGAGTGGTGACTCGCATGGTATGGTTCCCGTATTCATCGGAGAGTTGATCGAGTGTCAGATAAAGTTGGGGGGGGATAAACCCGCCGGGAGAACGGGTTCGCAGCATGAACTGATAGTCTTTTTCTTGCCCTTTAATCCGGTTATCGCGGTTGTCTTGCTGGTAGGAACCGTGAAATTTAAGAATTTGTACCGCATCGCCACTGAAGTGGGTGGTGTCTTCCAGCAACTCGCTGGCTACGGGTTCGCGTAAGAAGTTACTGCGTTCTTTTATGCCTTCAAGCTTAGACGTTTTCTGTACAGAGGGATTCTGAGATACAACCATGGATGCTATAAGTCCGAACGGATCAGCTATATTACCGTAAATCTATCGGGATTACGTTGAATATTTTGATCCTAATACCTGGGTCATCGGTGTGGGCGCGACTTTGATATAAATTAAGATTGCTGTCTTTGCTGGCGGTTCCTGTGCGATCGCAAATAAGATGCTAGTCTAGCACACGCTTGTCCGGAAGACCTACTGAAAGTTGGTGGGTAATGCCCCCCTACGGTATATCAAGTTTCTCAATCTCTTTTCTACTCAGTCCTGTGACTTCTGTGATGGTGTCAAGATCAGTCCCTTTTTGTTTTAGTTTTCTCGCTACGTTAATCTTTTCTTGCTGTTTGCCCTCCTCAATTCCCTCCAATCTTCCCTCTGAGCGCGAACCTTCAATCATGCTAACTTCATAGCGCCGATTTTCCATAAATCTCAGGTAGTTCGCTCTTTCTTCTTCACTCAAGCTATCGACGAGTAAATTTTCCTTCGCTTCCGCTAACCCTTGGGCTGTAAATTCCTCTTTGATTTGGCTCTTTTTCAGGAAATATATCCATTCATCTAAGGGAGTCTTCGCTACCTCGTTAAAGTTGTTGACTTTAATCACATAATACTCCGGAAAAATCTCATATACCTCTTGGATATTAAACAACTTCTGCTGGTTTATTGATAGCCCCAACCTGTCCTCTAGATGCAACCCCCGAAAATCTAATATCCCTTTATAAATATAATCCTCCCCCTGCCCCAGAGAAAAGTAAACGACATTGACTGAATAAACTTTTTTGAGTTTACCGTAAGCTTCTCCTTTTTCCAGAAAATCCGTAATTAATCTCGATGTGCCGTAGAGCATCCGATGAAAATAATCTTGCTCTGTATTATTTTGCACTTCAATCAGAATTAATTCACCCTGGTCATTTTCTGCCAGAATATCGACTCGATTCAGCTTGTCATCCTCGGTTTGTTGATTGCTTTCACCTTCGAGGATTGATTGAATCTTGATGGATTTCCCCAATAACTCGCTGAGAAACCCAGCCAAAACACCATAATTCGCTTTGTTTCTCAGTAATTTTTTAATCGCCCAATCAAATCGGATGTGTGTTTGGGGCATAAGGGCATCAATGGAAACGTTTACCTAATATATTTTGGCAGATTTTCGCCCTCATGATTCAAGATAAGCTGATCAATTCCTTCCGCCTGTTGACGTTGGGGTAGTTCCCCTGAATACCCTTTTTAACTAACGCTGCAAGTAAGTGCGATCGCATAATCGTTTAAGGATACCTGTTCACTACACTCTATCTTGGTGCTAAACGTTAAAAAAGAGAACTCTAAGCGGCACCCTTGAAAATGCCGCTCGCTCAAAAGAAATCAGGGCTTCTTCGGGTTCAGTTAACACTAAGGGGTAATGCTGTACCCCTACTCCTAAATCCAAATATCAGACGTAGCATCCCCGCCGGGATAGCGCATCTCATGGGCGCGGGCGGGTCCGTTGGGTTCTTGACCAAAATCGATGTACAAGTCTGGATTAATTGAGAGTCCGCCTTTTTGGGTATCGCAATCTATTTGGATTAGATAGGAACCTTTTTGGGCGATATCCGGATAAAACTGATTATCCCAACTGCTAAATAAAGAGTTCGTGGCATAGAGGCGTTTGCCATCTAAACTCAATTGCAGCATTTGCGGTCCTCCCACCCATTGATGTCCGTTAACAGGGGCGGCTTTCCCCAAGACTCCACCACACCAAACTTGTCCGGTTAACTTCGGTTTAGACGGATTACGGATATCATATTGGCGAATATCACCGTGCAACCAGTTGGCAAAATAAAGATAGCGATCATCTAGGGACAAAAGTATATCACTAATCAACGAAGGTACAGGAAAAGACCATCCCTCAACTTCCACAGGCGGCACATCAACCACCTTACTTACTTGCCACTCGCCTTTATTTTTATGCCAATGCCAAATATTACTACTCAGCGCCGCGCCGACGTAGCCGTGAGTGCTACCGGGATTGTGGTGAAAGCGGACTTCTAGGGGAATTAAACCCTCTTCACCCAAGTCTACCGTTTGAATAATATTGTGGGTTTCCCAATCCCAGAAGTTAAGCTGTTGACCATATTTACCCGCCGCCACATCATTCAAGTCAAACCCCGGATAAAAGGTGTTTGGGGCTGCCCATTCGCTGCTCACCATAATATTATGGCGGGGTTGATACCAGAAGTCGTAATTGTACTTCATCCCCTCCGCTTGATGTTCCCAGCGACCGGCAATGTCAAAGTTTTCATCCAATAGCAGAAAACCACCCGGACCATTCCCTTCACTGTCACCTAGCATGGAGATCATCACCTGACTATTTGCCAGACAATGAACAGTATGGGGCGCACTCAGATTGGTTTTGGCTTTGATTTCTTCGGCTTCGATAACCTTGTGCAGTTTGGGGGCTTTGGGTTCCGCTGTATCCACAATATAAATCCGACTGGAACGGATTCCAGGGATAACTAGAAAGCGGCGGGATTTGTTACTATCATCGTGGCAGGAACTGCAAGCATTCCAGCCGAAGTGGTGCAATTCATCGCCAATGTAGGGCATGGGTAGGCGATGAATCACCTGGGAGTAGGTGGGGGAAGTGGGATCAACATCAATCGTGGCTAAGTAGTCCGGTTCTTCAATTCCCGTTCCCGTATAGAGGGCGATGGTATAGAGAACCGTTTCCCGGTCTGCTTTCATTGCTGCTTCAGGGGAAGCGTAACCGGGTCCACAACAGGCATGGGTCATAGGAAAAAGTTTGATTGTTGATTTTTGATTTTATCCGATATTTGGCTGCAATTTTCTCAATTAACAAGAACTATTTGTTTGTTCACAAGCGCCAATACTCACCCAGGTACTGGCACCATCTGACCAATGTTCTTTTTTCCAGATGGGGGCGTTATGTTTCAAGGTATCAATGGCATATTTACAGGCAGCAAAGGCTTCTGAACGATGGGGACAGCCTACAGCAACTAAGACGCTAATTTCGCCAATTTGTAGGCGTCCGATGCGATGGTGAATGACGACGCGATTGACGTCAGTCCAAGTTTGTCGAATGTCTTGGGCAATGGTGGCAAATACGCGCAATGCCATGGGTTCGTAGGCTTGATATTCCAGTGACACAACGGGTTTGCCGTCAGTTTGGTTGCGGACGGTGCCACTCATGACGACGACTGCACCATTGGCGGGATCGTCGGCGAGGGTATAGGCATCGGCGAGGGATAGGGGGGCAAAGGTTATGGCAAAGTTATCATGGGTTTGCGGTTTTTGGGGAGAGGCTATAGACATGGTTACTTTGGGGGTTAACAACGGTAGATGGAGAATATTTTATTTGTACCGCACAGGTGCAGGGAGATTCACCCTTGTGGTCAACACAAATGACTGACAACCTTGGCAGTAGCGATCGCGCGCTTACTTAACTTAATGGTACGGCTGTCGCCGAAAAGCCCAAACAACCACGTACCCGTAATAAACCTTCAGCCTTGGAACCCTGGAGCCTTGGAGCCTTTCTCTATATGAGTCCTGGCAGAAAGGTAGCAAGCAGCGAAGCGGTTTGAGCAGGACACAGGGAACAGGGAATCGGCAACCGACAGAAAACTCATAGGTCTATTGTGCTTCTTAGATCCACAACAGCTTATACAATGACCAAAGGATGCCTTAAGCGATGCTAAGCGTGATATAACGATTTGAGGATGGTAGCACTGTGAAGGGCTGCGGTGAGTTTGGGGGAATCAATAATAAGCTGTAGACTAATTTAGCTGATCTCTCGATGACCTATTGATAATTGTGCTTAACAATGACTAACTTATGCGACATCTCCTCCAATACTCATTCTCTTATGTCCAATCTGTTGTTTAACAGCTCTATCCCAGGGTTTTAATGGAAACCTATCTAAATCATCCCACCTTTGGTTTACTTTTTCGTGTTTGCATGGTTGAAGAGAACCAGGAACTGTTCACCACTCTCTACGCCCAGCGCCTATTTTTTTTGGTGACGACTGGCTCGAATGGTTTGGCGTTTGAACCGATTAGTCGGTCAGATGCTCGCCATTTAGTGGAAAATCGTCTCCGCATTCTCCGTCGTATGGGTGCATCCAAAGATTTTGAGCAGCTTCAGAAAATTCATAAGCAAACGTTCCAATGAGCATTAGCCGTTGATTTTTGGATGATTCACTCTCTCTCGTGACTCCCTTATTGCTCATCTCAAATCATGACAGGCTCAATTACAGAACGTATTGCTCAGATTCGCCAACAGCTACCGCCAGACGTGCGGTTAATTGCTGTGACTAAACGAGTGTCGGTAAAGGCAATACGCGAAGCCTATCAGGCTGGCGTGCGAGATTTTGGCGAGAGTCAAGTTCAAGAGGCGGCGGCTAAACAGGAAGAACTTCAAGATTTGCCTGACATTACCTGGCATTTGATCGGACATCTTCAGAGCAATAAGGCGAAAAAAGCCTTAACTCAATTTCAGTGGATTCATTCGTGTGACAGCCTCAAGTTAGCCCAGCGACTGAATCAATTCGCCTCTGAGTTCGCCGTCAGCCCCCAAATCTGTCTCCAGGTCAAAATTATGCCTGATCCCAATAAGTATGGTTGGACGATACCGGAATTGCTCTCGACTCTACCTGAACTGGATCAGTGTAAAGCGTTGCAAATTAAAGGATTAATGACGATTCCACCTTTTGGATTGTCCTCCCAGGAAACTCTGGGTGTCTTTGAGCGGACTCGTGATCTGGCTAATGAAATTGGACAGCAAAATTGGTCGAATTTGCGAATGCAGCAGCTTTCTATGGGAATGTCAGAGGATTATGCCCTAGCGGTTCAAGCGGGTGCAACGATGGTAAGACTAGGGCGTACTATTTTTGGTGAACGTGGGGATTAAGTAGGCGAGGAATGGAGTGATTAATCAGCATCATGAGTAAGCAACTGCTGTATAGTGCCAAAATAACTCTTATGATAAGTATTGTCTTGTGAGTAATTCCTGAGTATGTTCGCCCCTATGGGCATAGAACTACCCGTTTGACTAGAAGCGGGTGTATACTAAGGGCTTACTTTTAACAAGCTCCGGTGGTAGGAAATGTTAAGCGATCGCGGGGTAAGCTAGCCGTTTGCTTGGAGTTTCGGTCTCAACCCGCAAGAGTTAAAGACTTATACCTCAACGAGGGTCGATTCTAGCGCTTCCCCCGACAAATCCTAAAGTTGTGATGGAGAGTAAATCCAATGAACAATATTTTTAACAAGCTGCGAGATTTTGTGGTTGGTCCTAATGATCCCGAATATGAGTATGAATACGAGGATGTGGATGGAGAGACGTATCAAAATCTCTATCAGCAAGAACCACCTATGCCAGCGCCGGCTGAGGAAGAACGTCCTCCTCGACGCCGGGTTCGGGAACGAACCGTTGTAGGATCGGATTCAGGAATGGGAGCGGTAAACATGAATAATGTGATTGGTATGCCGGGAGCGGTAAACGGTATTTCGGAAGTCGCCGTCATCGAGCCACGTTCGTTTGAAGAAATGCCCCAGGTGATTCAAGCCCTGAGAGAGCGCAAGTCTGTGGTTTTAAATCTAACCATGATGGACCCAGATCAAGCTCAACGAGCCGTGGATTTTGTCGCGGGCGGAACGTATGCGATTGACGGTCATCAAGAGCGTATTGGTGAGAGTATTTTCCTGTTTACACCAAGTTGTGTGCAGGTTAGCACTCAATCAGGTGTAATTCACGAAGTTTCTGAACCAACTCGTGCGTCACGTTCAACGCCTCCTCCGAGTTGGACATCTGAGCCGGAGCGGATGGCTCAGTAATCTAATTAAAATTGTCGAGAATCGAATGTCCGTTCATTCAAGGAAGGGTGGGTGTCTATCAAGCTTGGCATAATCGGCGGTGGGGTAATGGGAGAAGCGATCTTATCTCGCCTAATCGCTCAGCAAGTTTATCGCCCTGATGATGTGCTGGTCAGTGATCCCCAAGCACAGCGACGAGAGATGTTAAGGCAACTGTATGGGGTGAGAGTGACCTCTGATAACGGGGCGGCGGCGGAAGCGCTTGAGGTTTTACTATTGGCAGTTAAACCTCAAGCGCTTCAGGCGGTAGCGAGTAGCTTGGTGTCGAAATGGGGCGCTACCCCTCCCCAGAAAGAGAACCTGCCTCTAGTAATTTCGATTTTAGCGGGTGTGTCTATCAGGAAACTTGAAGCCGTATTTGAGCATCAGCCAGTCATTCGGGCGATGCCAAATACGCCAGCAACTGTAGGAGCAGGAATAAGCGCGATCGCACCAGGAAAAACCGTCACCCCGAAGCACCTGGAGGGGGCAAAAACCATTTTTGGCGCGGTGGGCGACGTGGTAGAGGTGTCGGAATCCTTAATGGATGCGGTAACCGGATTATCGGGATCGGGACCTGCTTATGTGGCAATGATGATTGAAGCCTTAGCCGATGGGGGTGTAGCCGCCGGACTACCGAGAGCGATCGCGTCTAAATTAGCTCTTTCTACGGTATGGGGAACCGCACAACTGTTGCAGGATAAACAAATCCACCCCGCTCAACTTAAAGATCAAGTGACGAGTCCGGGTGGCACTACAATTGCTGGAATTGCTGAATTGGAGCGTGCCGGTTTTCGTTCAGCACTTATAGAAGCCGTACAAGCCGCTTATCGGCGCTCTCAACAATTGGGTCAATAGGAATCGTCATTTGTCATACTCGCTCCCGAAAAGAAGCAAGCTAAGTCATTCGTCATACTTGCTCTTCGAGAAGCAAGCTAAGTCATTCGTCATTTATTTTATAGACGATGCCGCCTCAGTATTCTTGGATCATTCCCATCTATAACGAAGAAGAAACCCTCCGGGAAATGTATCGTCGGATCAGTGATGTCGCCGATCGCATGGATGGGCTTGTAGAATTCATTTTAATTAATGATGGCAGTCGCGATCGCTCAGTACAGATTATCCGAGAACTTCACCAGCAAGATAAGCGAGTCTGTTATCTGAGTTTGGCACGCAACTTTGGGCATCAGATTGCTGTAACGGCAGGTCTGAATTTTGCCCGGGGTCAGGTTATTGTTGTCCTAGATGCGGATTTGCAAGACCCACCCGAGTTAATCCCAGATATGGTGGAAAAGTGGCGACAAGGCTATCAAGTGGTTTATGCTCAGCGCATTAAACGTCGTCAGGAACGTGTGTTTAAGCGCTTCACCGCTTATGTATTTTATCGTCTACTCAAGTCTCTCGCCGAGGTGGATATTCCCACAGATACCGGTGATTTTTGTTTAATGGATCGGCAAATCGTTGATCTGCTCAATGCCATGCCAGAACAAAACCGCTACATTCGAGGCTTGCGATCGTGGGTGGGTTTTCGGCAAACCGCTATTCGGTTTGAACGTGATCCCCGTTTTGCTGGGGACGTTAAATACACATTTCGTAAATCCTTGGCGTTAGCGGTGAACAGTTTAGTCTCATTCTCTAAAGTACCGTTACGACTGTCCACCTATCTCGGATTGCTGTCGGCGGCGTTAGCTTTATTCATGTCGGTGTTAGTCCTGTACTGGCGTTTAGCCTCACCTAATTCTCCCTTAACAGGATTTGCCACGATCGCGATCGCCATTTTCTTTCTGGGATCAGTTCAGCTTATCAGTATTGGCATATTAGGCGAATATATTGGACGAATTTATGAAGAGGTCAAAGCCCGACCCCTTTACACCTTAGCAGAAGTTGGTGGTTTCCCTGAGCAATCTAGATACCCAACCCGTTAATTTTGTCAACACTCTAGACTCAATAAACATTCAAATTGAGTATGCCCAGAAGTTTGTCGGCTGTTATTAGCTTGGTGTCAATACCTTGTATCTATTTACTGTGTTGAGAACTATTTAAGTCGTCATTAGTCGAATGGGTTGCCATCGGACTTCTAGCTATTTCTCCCCTTCAGGTACTCTATGCCCAAGAAGCACGGCAGTACAGCCTCTAGACCGTGACTGTATTATTATCAAGCTGGGCATTGCTACGAGCCATGCGCCTGTTATCCTACGGTTGCCCAGCAATTCTATCCCTGGTTAGTCACGGTCTACAAGATAGAAAATTAAGACTATTGGTTTAATTCGTGAACGGAATCATCAATATGCTGGCTGGCTTACCTTTACTCTCATTATTGCTTCTATTTCTAATTTTTCAGCATCCAGGTCAAGACGGGCGGGGTTCTGTCTTATCCGCAACGATTGTCTGGGGAGTTTTGATCACGCTATTGACTGAGACGTTGAGTCTATTTAGAGTCTTGACATTTAGTTCAGTGTTGGTCTTGTGGCTGATTACAGATATCACACTCTTGTTTATCTATTATCGACTGGTTAAGAGAGGGAAGCGATCGCTAAATTTCCCTGAACGCCCCAAACTCACCCCAGTCTCGCTGGTTTTGCTGGGCGGTGTCGTCTGTATCGTGGCGACAGTGGGTTTAATTGCTGTGGTAGCGCCGCCGAATAATTGGGATTCTATGACCTATCACATGGCGCGGGTGGTTCATTGGATACAAAATCGCAGTGTTGCCCATTATCCCACCTACTATTCGGCTCAATTAGTTCACCCCCCATTTACCGAATTTGTGATCATGCACTTACAGATTCTCAGTCGGGGCGATCGCTTGGCTAATTTAGTGCAATGGTTGAGTATGGTTGGCAGCATTATTGGTGTATCCCTAGTTGCTAAACAACTGGGTGCAGATCAACGGGGACAAATTTTTGCGGCGATTTTCTGCGCTACGATTCCTATGGGCATCCTGCAAGCGTCCAGCACTCAAAATGACTATGCTGTCGCTTTTTGGCTAGTTTGTCTTGCCCATTATATTCTGTTGGCATTGCCCGAAAAAAAGATTCCGCTTCCCTTAGTTTTAAGTATTGGCGCTAGCTTAGGACTGGCTGTTTTTACCAAGAGTTCAGGCTATATCTATGCCTTTCCTTTAATGGTTTGGTTTTTCCTGGCGAAACTGAACCGCTTACGCTGGAAACTATGGAAACCAATAGGTATCATTACTCTTATCTTCTTAAGCCTGAACTTTGGTCATTATTCACGCAACCTTGATTTATATGGAAACCCTATATCGGTAGCTGAATATTCAGCCGACTATAAAATAGAAGTGTACAGCCTGCCGACCTGGATTTCAAATATTATCCGGAATCTTTCTCTCCATGTTGATATCATTAGATACCTAGGACTACAGGATTTTATTACGCCGATTACTGGGATCAGCCACAAATTAATCAGTATAATTCATTCAGTGTTGGGCATTGACATGAATGAGCCGCGAACAACCTGGCCCCTAAATTCCTATACAGTTCCGGGTCTATCCTTTGATGAAAATGTTGCCGGCAATCCCCTGCATCTATTACTCATTGCTTTAGCAATTATAGTTTTTGCATTTAACAAGGAATTGAGGACAAAAAACAATGTAATTGGTTATGTATTGGCATTGATTGGTGGCTTTTTACTCCTTTGTTGGATGCTGAAAATCCAACCTTATCAAAGTCGCCACCATCTTTCAATCTTTGTCCTATTTTCGCCTTTTGTCGGTTTAGTTTTTAACAAAAGCTGGAATCGTCATGTTTTAATGATTATGGCTGTGATTATGCTCGTAGCATCAATTCCCTTTATGGTTAATAATAAATACCGACCGATTGCTGCCGAGCAAAATATATTTAATACCAGCCGCAATGAACTGTACTTTACTAATCGTAAACATCTCAAAGAACCCTATTTCGCGACTGTTGATTTTCTCAAAAAACAAAACTGTGAAACGATTGGGTTATCTCTAGGAGGTACACCTATACCATCGGGGACGTATTGGGAATATCCATTTTGGGTACTTTTTCAGGAAAATAATCCTCAAACTATTCGGGTTGAGCATATTTTACATCCAGATAATCGCTCTCAGGCAAAATCGAAGATATATCCCCACAATAATTTTAATCCCTGTGCCATTATTGCGGTTAGAAGTAGTAAAGAGGAACCCGTTAAAGAAATGGTGGTTCAGAGTAGTAATTATGTCAGCGCTTGGTCAGCTAACTCAGACCAGATAAATGTGTTAATTAAAGAGAGGGGAGAGGTAAAATAATTGGTAATTTCCAACTTATAAAAAAGGTCAGTTTTTGTTGATATGTTATTGGTGAGATAGGGCGGGTTTTGTTGTTCATTGATTTCAGCAATAGCTGACTTTAGTTCCTAAACCCGCCCCTACAGTTGCCCCTTCGCTTCCCTAAAGGGCAGGCTAATGACAAAGATGCGATGGTGCAAGCCCCTGCGCCTTCAGCCGGGGGAGTGTCAATGATTACTGGATCGATACTCTAGGGCGTAGTACTATCAGGATGAGTGTTGCCCTGTCTTTCCCAGATACCCTGTGATTACCAACTCCGTTGATGCAATTCTTAACCGCGCCCTAGCTGGTGAAGACATTTCTCCAGATGATGGCGTTATTCTCCTCCAGCAAACTGAATCGGTTGCTGTGACAGCGATTCAGGAAACGGCTGACCAATTGCGCCATCACCAAGCAGGCGATCGCGTCACCTACGTGATTAACCGTAATATCAACTTTACCAATATTTGTACTCAGCACTGTAGTTTCTGTGCCTTCCGCCGCGATGCGGGTACAGAGGGGGCGTATTGGCTAGATTGGGGGCAAATTCTGGAAAAGACAGGGGATGCGGTACAACGGGGGGCGACGGAAATTTGTATGCAGGGGGGTTTAAACCCAGAGGCAAAAATTAATGGTGCGGCTTTACCCTATTATCTGGAATTGGTGCAAACCATCAAGCAAGCATTTCCCCAACTGCATCTCCATGCCTTCTCCCCCCAGGAAGTCCAATTTATCGCTGAACAAGATGGATTGAGTTATGCTGAGGTCATTGCCGCACTACAAGACGCTGGGGTTGGTTCAATGCCAGGAACAGCAGCTGAGGTTTTAGATGATGAGGTGCGGCGCATCCTTTGTCCGCAAAAGACGAATACGGCAACCTGGTTAGAAATTGTGGGAACGGCACATCGATTGGGAATGCCCACAACCAGCACGATGCTTTCGGGTCATATTGAAACCAAGCAACAACAAATGGGGCATTTAGCCAAGCTGCGATCGCTCCAGCAAAGAACTCGCGCTCAACGCTACTCCGGCTATATCACTGAGTTTATTCTACTGCCGTTTATCGGTCAAGATGCCCCTAAACCGCTACGTCAGCGTGTGGGGCGAGATCAACCGATTCTCAAGGATGCTTTGTTATTAACGGCTGTGGCGCGAATTTTCTTGGGCAATTGGATTTCCAACCATCAACCAAGCTGGGTGAAATTAGGTCTTGCTGGTGCGAAAGAAGCGCTCAGATGGGGCTGTAATGACATTGGCGGCACGTTAATGGAAGAACATATCACCACCATGGCAGGAGCTCAAGGGGGAACCTGTATGGAAGTAGAGACGCTTCAGGAAGCGATTCGTTCGCTAGGGCGTCCCTACCAGCAACGAGATACGCTTTATCGACCTGTGCTACAGTCGTTTTCCGTGGCATAAATAGGGTTTATTCAAGGTAATCCCGTTACAATTTTTTATAAGCTTGACATCAATGTTGCGTTCTATCATGTCTAGGAAGAGCGAAGCGTGACGCTTGCGCGATAGCGAAAGCGAAGCGGTAGCGAGGAACGAGCGTCGGAACGAGCGTCAGAATCTGGGCAGATGCTTCGCGTCACTCCGTTTCACTGCGTTTTGCTCAGCATGACAGATTCTACCTTAGACTGCAACTTGGTATAAGTCGTTACACCAGCAAAGTTGTCAAGCTCCGCGATCGCGCTATTTTGGCAAGTGCTACATGGGTACGATTTTTGAGCTATTAAGCTGAGGGCGACCCGATCCAATTGAGTGGAATAGTGTTGTCCATTGATGCAAGCGGGTCGCCCCTACAGGGGATTGTATTAATAAACTATTGCCGCAACTTTTTCAGTGTCTTGATGACTTCCTGAGATGACTTCATATCCCCATTTTCATAAAACAGTTTCGCGGCTTTCTGAAAATCTGCAATTGCCCGTGGCTTATCACCCAGACGACGGTAAGCAAATCCCCGACAAGTCAACGCTGTGGCGTCATTTTGATTATGCTGCAAGACGTAATTAAACGCTTTAATTGCGCCGTGGAAGTCTCCCTGATTCAACTTTTCCACACCTCGCTCATGGTATTCTTGAGGAGTTAGTTCATCTGTCGCCACGGATACGACTTCCAGGGATAACGGAGTTGTCAGGGAGAGCGTTTTGACCGTTTCTAAATCCGCGATCGCACCTTGGTAATCCCCCATCGCCGAACGTACGGTACTGCGTTGGTTATACGCCTCTTTCTGATTAGGATCGAGACTTAAAACCTGATTATACGCATTCAGCGCCTCTTGATAATCGCCTAGTTGATAGCGTAAATTCCCTTGAACCATCAACCCTTGAATCAGTTTTGATTCATTATCCTCAACGGCGTCTGGTTCTTCGTTTAACGTATTAGCAATCTGTTGGAAAAATGCCTTCGCCGCCACGGGTTCTAGGCGCATCGCTTGGTCAAAATCCTCAATACTTGACCAATTTTCTCCCAACTGCAACCGCACATAACCGCGATTTAGATAAGCTTGAGCATCATTGGGATTCAATTCCAAGACGTGGTTAAAATCCGCGATCGCCTCCTGATACGCCCCCAAAGCGATTTGATTCATCCCCCGGTTAAAATAAGCCGCCGCTAGATTCGGATTAATCCCTAAAGCGCGATCGCAATCGGCTATGGCGTCTTCATACTCTTCCAGTTCAAACCGGGCAATTCCTCGATTCAGATACCCTTCAGCGAGATTGGGATTAATCCGAATCACTTGATCACAATCCGCGATCGCGCCAGTATAGTCTTCTAATGTCAACCGCAGCATACTGCGATTTAGATAACCCTTATCATAATTTACGTCAATTTGCAAGGCTTGATTATAATCCTGCATCGCGCCCCAGCGATCATTAAGCTGAGCCAGAATCAAACCGCGATCGCTGTAAACTTCAGCATAATTAGGATTAATCCGTAGCACCTCATCGAAGTCTCCAATCGCCCCCAAAGCATCTCCCTGACAATAATGACTCATCGCACGATAACGATAAGCCTCCGCCAAATCAGGATTAATCCGTAAGGCTTGGTTAAACGCCGCGATCGCACGCCGATAGTCCTTTTGCTGAAACCACGCCAATCCTTGGTTAAAAAAGTTGTCGGCTTCAGCTTGCACAGTCTCTATCCCAGTAGAAGGTTTCCCGGATACTTGAGAATTCCCTGATATCATAGTCTCGTCCTGCTGATGCTTGTCGCTACTCATGTCCGTCAACCGAACAGTTTCTCCTTTTCTTGTTTCGCAGGTGCGATCGCCTCATCCGGATTTGTCATTTGTCATACTCGCTTTCCGAAAAGAAGCAAGCTACGTCATTTGCCCGGGAACAGAGAATAGGGAACAGACAGTATGATTTTATTCGAGTTTTCTAACACTAAGCGTTTGCCACTTTTCCACATCCTCCCCACTCCGAACAGGTTCCGGTGTGGAAATGGCTCTGACTTCATTAAAGAAAACTTGAGTATAGGGAATCACTAACTCTGTGGCTAATTTTTCTTTAACGGCTTGATCAAGATGCTGGTAAAGCAAACTTAAATGGGGACTGAGAACATAATCAGAGGGTTTAGCCGAGTTATGGCGCAACGTTTCTGAAACCTGAGTCAGAATTGCTGATGGTTTAAATTGTACAAATAATGTCTTGGTGTATAAATCGGTATAGCCAAGCTGTTCCATATCTAGCATAAACCCAGAAACGTTCTTTACGGCTGTTTCGATTAATTCATCAACCGATTCATCAGCCGTATAGTCCCCCGAATACATAGTGACATGAGGTTCAAAGTTGGGTGAATTATGGGCTTTGGAGAGAGAATTGATGATCTCTTGGAAAAATGGTCGATAAGCGGCTGACGGTATCAGCCAAAACGATATCTTAGTATTCAACACCACAAATCCTTACTTGTATCACGTCTTGTCGCATTATTCTCATTAGTCAAACTGTTCCCCGTTCCCTTTGAATTCATAACTCATCCTCAGAGAAATCTGACAAGTTCGGCGGAACCACAACCCGATCAACAGTAACTTTATGGCTTTCCCGTTCACTGTCTAAATCTACAGTAATCGCTTCAAATCGGATTTCTACTGTGCCAAAGGGTACAACTAACTGGGTTAATGCTTCTAATTCTCCCGCTTTATTTGGGCTTAAATCCATTAACCAACGAGGTCCATCTAACAGGGAGCGACTTTGGCGATCTTGAACCCATAATTTAACACCCAAGCGAGCCGAATGAGCGGTCACTTTAACTCGTACCAGTACAGGTTCCCCAGCCGCTAGTTCCTGAGTCGGGATAAACAGTTCTGGGGTGGGTAATGGTGTTTCTAAGTCAAGTTGAGCCATGTCAGCTGTTCTCAGGTGCGATCGTTGTGTCTCAATGGTTCTCGATCCAATTGGCTGAGACTCTGAGGGTTCACTCGCCTGGGGTTCATCCTCATCAACCACAATTTCTCGCTCCAGCAATTCCTCACGATTCAAGGGAGGATGATCGGGTTGGACAGGGGGTTCGAGTTTTGGGATATTCTCATGACTTAGACTCCCTACCTCCTCGGTGTCTTCATCCCACATCGATTCATCAAAGTCATTTAAAGGGGTGTCTTTCTCTGAGGATGGGGGGATTTCTTCGGGTTGAGCAAATAATGGATCAACTTCTGGCTCTGAGAGTCCCCCTTCCAACTCAACGAGGTTCTCGCTAGAAGGTAACTCGATTTTCAGCCATTCTGCCAAATCTGTATCTGTCATTAAAGCATTCAAACGCCCCCAGAATCGGTCATCCAGATTGAGTTGGGTAAAAGCATGATCGACAGCGAGAGGATCTGGATTTATGGGTGCAGCACTTGACATTGCGGCTGTTTTCCACTCAGATAGGTCTGGATTCGATATCTCCTCTTTCTGGAAAGATGAGGGTTCAGGATCGGGTGTTGATGTCCAAACATCGGATATCTCGGTTGACTCTATTGCAGTCTCCTCAGATGTTTCGGCTAACGCGGCGGGATTGTCCTCTAAGGGCTGTGTTTCGGGTTTTGAGGGTTCAGAGGAGTCCATCACAGTTTCCGTCTGCACTGATGCTTCAGAGAAAGCCTTGCTAGGAATAGGAATATCCTTGTTGGTTTCCCCGTCGGTTGTTTCCTGGATCGGAGACTCAGTGACGGATGAGTCTATGACAAAGTCTTCTGTCGTATCGTCAAGTGCTGAAGGCGTTGTTTCGGTTGTCTGTTTTTCGGCGGGTTCAACGGCTTGCGATCGCGCCTCGGTTTCTGGTTCTATTTTCTCAAGGGATTCAGATGCTTTTGCTGTTGTTAGTTTGGGCTGAGAAAACGTAGGCAGATCCAGGGATTTTGTTAACCCTGGCTGGTATTGGGGTTGGTAAAGCTGTGGGGGTAAAGGTTGATTGGCTGAGGGTTTGTAGATGAAAGGCTGACGGCTTGGCGGATTATCGATTAGCTCAAGAAATGTCTGATTCAGGGGAGTTGACTGTGACTTGGGGTTTGGGATAGAAACCACAGGAGTCGTGTCTTCAGATTTCATCCAACTTCCCGATTGAACAGCAACTAACAATTCATCTAAATCCACTGTCACGGTAAACGGTTGACTGGCTAATGCTGTCCCCGTTGATCTGTACAGGTTAACTTTTCCTAGTAATAAACAGGTTTTGCTGTCTGAGGGAATGTCTAAACTCTGGCTAAATGCTACAGGAAAGGTTGGTGTGGTGATGGGTGTTTGCACATCTACGACAACCTGTCCGGTTTGCGGATGACGTAATTCATAGTGTAGGATGCCCTGAAACTGATAAGTCTCACTCTGGACGGTTGACCTTGGGTCTAACTGATGCACATTTAACCGATCCACCTGTCCTGCGACAGTGAGGGATTCTCCCCGTTGTGACACGAAGGCTTCCTCCTCTAAGGTTAAAATTAATCCTTGCCAGGGGGTATCCTCCTGTGAGGGAAACTCAGATTCTGTGGTGATGGGAATGGGTAATTCTGAAGACTCAGATTCTTCAAACTCTTTAATCACAGGATCAAGTACCTGTTGCAACACTTGCTCTAGCACTTGCAGAGATTGATCCAAGATGGGATTGGAGAGAGGAGATGGGGAAGGGTTAGAGGTTTGAATGGGGATATCGGCTTCGGGAATCTCTAACTCAGGTAATGCTTCCGGGGGGGGAGAGGTGGCTTTTGTTTCTAAGGGTTTTGTTTCCTCCCCATCCCCATTTTTGCCATTCGTTGAGTGGGAAACGGAGTGATCTGTCTGTGTGTCAGAGGTTTCTGTCGCCGCGACAGGGGTTTGAGAGGGGATATAGGTTTGTGGTAATGCTACTATCTGAGCTAGGGTAGGCAGCTCAGTTAGCGAGGGGGATGGGGCGGGTTGGGCGATAGGGTGAGATGAGTCTGATGAACCATTATCTGCGATCGGGGATTCCTGTTGTTTGGCGTGAACCTCTTGTGTCTGTTGGCTATGGAGGGAAGCCATCAATGGTGGGTGAAGTTCCTCCGGATGCGTGGAGTCACTATTTACCGTTTCATGAGTGATATTATTTTCTTCTTCCTTGCATCCTTCTTTGAAGTCTCTGTCTTCTGCCTTGTTTAAAACTTCACGCGCTTTGGGTGCGACTGATAACTGTACCATTTCCTGCCAAGAATTGCCCAGAAAATCGGACATGATATCACCACAGCAGCGTAGTTCCCACAGACCAGGCTTAAGATAGGTAAAGGGAATAATCACCATTAACCCATCAGGGTTGGTACGGCGCGATCGCTTTTGATACCGTCGCTTGGGTGGTGTTTCAGTGGTATCGGTATGAGTCACGCAAATTTCTACGTCTGTATTGGCGCAACTTGAATGAGCCACCACCCGGTATCGACCCACCTCCAAGTCTAGCTTGGGGGATTTAATGGGTAGCCAAGTGCGATCGCCCTCTTTTTGGAGTAGAAATTCCCAATAGTCCATAATGGTTAACGATTCTTCATTAAGTTGTGAGTAGGTTATAGTGGGTCAAAATTTGGTTAACTCGTTCTCGACTCACCGCATCAGAATCATCAGCATGGTGAATCCACAACCCCTCTACTTGACTTTGATTGTAATCAAACCTCTGGGTCTTTTGGGATATTAGATCAACGTCTACTCCTTCCACTTGTCGTAAATGAGCAGCCACCTCTCGATAAACGGCTAAAGGTAATCTCGAACAAGATACATAGTATCGTAGTGATTCGTTTGCCACAGGTTGTACGTTTCAATCAATCGTTGACATTCTCCCCTATTAACCTTATCGGGTATGTGATGAATTTGTACTCCATTACAGATGCAAACCCCATACTATTCCCAGACAGATCACAAAGAGACGCGCTATGGCGCGTCTGTTCTGTCGCAGGTATGCCAACGATCACGCAGGTGGCGGTGGTAAGGAACCTGTAGAGGATTCGGCTTGTGCTGGAGTTCCCGCAGGTTCTTCACCAACTTGCCTAGCCACTTCTTGACCATATTGCTCCAGAACAACCACTGGCGTCGGACCACGATTCACCTCAATCCGCTTAACCAGGACTTGTCCGTTGGAAATCCTTTGTCCTTCTTTGACGTAACGACTCGGTTCATTGGGAACTTTGACAATAGCTTGAGGCACATTACCTACTTGGACTACACCCTTAACTTCCACTTGCCTAGCCAGTATAGGGTCTGGTAATTTGGGTAGTTCAGGAATGAAGGGAGGTGGCTCAGGAATCGGAGAGCCACTTGCTGTTTGGCTACCAGGTTTCCTCCCATTATCCCCATTGGCACTTGCTCCCCCATCCCCATTGGCACTCGCTCTCCCGGGTGGCGTGGGGGGTTTGGGTATGACATTGGGTCTATTTGGACTTGTTCCCCTTCCTCTGCTTTGATTACCACCCCCTGGGCGACCATCACCACCATTTGTCCCTCTCCTAACTTGAGGAGGCGAGGGGACTTGAGGAACGACAGGTACAGGTCTAGATCGCGCTTCTGCCTGTGGGTTAGGTGATACAGTTACGTCCGGTTGCAGGGTAAGCGTCTCAAAGGGATCAGTCCGTCCTTTTTCTACTTTTCTCACTTGCTCTTGGGGTGGCAGAGTTGTAATCAACTCTGATGCGGCTGGAGGTATCTGCTGCGCGTCTACATTAGGATTTGTAAAGGGAACTGCCTCCGGTGGACTTGGTGAGGGGCTTGGCGATGCCCCAGGCGTTGGCTCGGCTGGAACGTCGCCCACTTCTACACTATCTTCACCTTGACAACCTCCCATAGATAGGGCTAGTACTGTGATCAACCCAACTAATAATTTTTTATGCATGATATAGTCCCCCTATATTTTTCCAGAAGACACCACACAGAACACCCCAATTGGAAATAAATTTCAATTATTCTCTCTACTTAACTATTATAGTGAAAGCTTTAGGGGGTTTGTGCCACCCCAGCTACTCGCGATCGCATCATTATCCTTGATCCTTACCGTTCCCCAACGTTCATGAGATTTTTCATGGTGTCGAGTCCTTTTTTCATGCGGCGAGACACTGTTACCACGCTAATATCCAACAGATCTGCCACCTCTTTCTGAGTCAAGTCATGTAAAAAGACAAATTCTAAAACCTCACGAGTCCGTTTTTCCAGGTGAACCAGGGCTTGTTGCAGGCGAATTTGGTCTTCTTGTGCCAGTTGAAAACTGCGATATCGTGGATCGGGGACTATATCACCCAAACTCGTTGTGCCGTCTTCTTCATCACCGACAGGTGTATCTAGGCTCAAGGGTTCTCGATTCTGATGCGCCAGCTTAATTTCTTGCCATTCAACTAGGGGAATGTCAAGAGCCGCGGCTACTTCAGCATCAGTCGGTTGACGATTTAATTTCTCTCGTAACTGGCGAATAATCGCGATAGACTGCTGTTGTAGAGCCAGCCAGCGTCGGGGGATACGAACACAACAGCCGCGATCGCGCAAATAGTGCTGAATTTCACCGCGAATGTAGGGAATAGCAAAGGAGCTAAAGGCATTACCCTTAGTGGGAGAAAATCGCTCAATAGCTCGAATCAGTCCAATACAGCCAATCTGTAGTAAGTCTTCGTAGCTTTCGGTGCATTGATTCACCCAATAATGAGCTTCTCGTCTAACTAGTCCAATATTGAGAGACACTAGCTGATTTCGAGTCTCTGACGATTTTGATTGCTGATAGTCTCGCAGCAATCGCAGGCTTTGGTGTTTTAGTTCTTGTTCGTGGGTAATCGGGGTCAGCATAGCAAAAGTAAAGGGGGTAGAAGCGTGCTTTTAGTGAGAACCCTTAACTCAAGCCAGCGGTTTATAGGAAAATTTGCTGCTGGAATCTAGAGGTTCGGATCACTACTATAGGTCATGAGCATCATTAGATTAGCCAGCTACAGCCGTTTTTCACAAGTACGGCTACCACGACGCCAGAAAGCCGGAGCAGGGTAAACCCAAATGAATAACGTTTTGGCTAATCTCCAAAATTGCAGTCAGTGCACCCTAATATTCCTCACACTATCAGGCAGGACTCCATCTTTTGAAAGATTTTCACCTGAAGTCTAGAGTTTTCACAACAGTTTACTATCAAGCATACCCCATTCAGTTAAGTATAACCCACAATCCTGATAGCTCAACAGGAGCGGGGGAGCAGGGGAGATGAGGAGGATAAATTAACTTTTTCCCCCCACCCTACACCCAGTCTCTTTCGAGTTCTTACCCCTCCATCAGTGTGGCTAATTTCTTGCCAACCATTTCTGAGCATTCAATCGCTGTATGGTATAAAACACCAGCAGATCGAGAGACACCTTACGTTCGTCAATCATAAATGACTCAAGGGTACTGGGTTTGGCTCCCTTGGTCGCGTAGGAGAAGGCTTTCTGCTTTTTTATATCCTCATCGGGGAAATAAACGTTAAATTGACGCTGACCGTTGGCGAAGCGACCAATGACTTGCCAGCAGTCTGGCTGGGTACTTAAACCGGGAATCGGAATTTTTTCCTTGACAAAATTCACCTCTACATCATCGACACCTTGTTCGCCAAAGGCAGTCTTTAACGCGGGCAGGTATTCTTGTTCGATAAATTCCGAGAAGGGTTTGTCTTCAGGTGCTGGCGGTTTCTCTTTTTTCGCTTTAGGGGGTTTAGACTTAGCGTCTTGAGCGTCTGGGTTAGATTTGTTTGATTCTGGCATAACGACATTGATATCAGTTATTGCTCTTTATATCTTTACAGAAAACGTCCATTAATTAACCTGTTGCCCATCCCTTTGCTTGCATCCCAGGGATTAACCCCCACTGACAGGGGGAATCAATACAATCTCATCTCCCTGTTGCAAAATCGTATCCGGTTCAACAAATTGGAGATTGATGCCAAAACGAGTCAGATCCCGCCAGGGTTTCAGTTCAGGATGTTCGGTGAGCAGGCAATCCAGAAGGGCTGATACAGGAGTTTGGGCGGGGAATTCCCGTTGAAGTTCAGGGACACCGTAAGCGTCTTGATACGCGGCGAACAGTTTGATGGTGACACAAATCAAAGGTTCTGACATTTTTTTGTACTAGGCTGGGTGACGCACTTTGATGACTGTCTGAGGCAAGACTCCCACCAACAGAGCAAAAGCCTCATTGGGTAATTTAGCAATTGTTTCTGCATCAAAGAAGCCCTCAAACTGCTCTAGCATCTTTTGGGCACGTTGCAGGGGAACTGGGTTATCAGTAATTTGCATCGTTAATCTAACCCACTGTCGTCGAATCAGATACGCCCGCTTTCGCTCATCTGATGATTCGGGAGAGAGTAAAGAAATATTTCCTACAGGTAGCACCTGTTGACAATCAAGATCGAACAAGCCTCCCACTCCTGAACCGGGACCGGCAAATTCAGCATGATAGCGCTTGAAGAGAATTAAGCCATTCCGACGTCGAGGATTAACGATCAGCAACTGTCGATCGTGAAGCTGCTGAAGAATTCTCCCTTCAGGTGAGTCTTGGGAGTTTGGGCTTTCTTTATTCATGCCACTAGAGCCTTGAGCGTTGGCGAAACTATTGGGGCGAGCAAGCACCTCCTCTTCTTCGTAAAGAGCTGTTTGGCAACGCTGGTTATTTTCGCTCTCCATTTCAACTCGTATTTCTTAATTTCAAGGGAGCAGAGATGCACCCAGGTTGAACCCACAACTAGGCAACTCAATAGGTTATCAGTCTTTGATAATAACCAAGAAGAGCAGTTTTGTTGACCATCTATGTTTAATTACCCTCTCAAACCAACTCAGATCGGTGTCATTTGTTGCTTCTCGACAAATTTATAACTCTATTTTATGGCATACGGTTACAGGTATAGGTCAGGTCAAGTCCCTACAGATGCCTGAATTGAGACACAATACACCTATCTATTAAGAAATTTTATGAAGATTCTGTGAAGAAGCGGGAATGTTTTTTAAAGAAATGATGAAGCCCGCTCACGACGCTTGATTCTCAAAGGCGGCATAATTGGATTGTTTCCCCAACGAAAGCAACTTGCCCCAGGGAGGAGAAATTTCGCCACCCAGACGGGTGGGGAACGGAGAGCAAGTTAGGTTAAACGCTTGTGTAATAACAAACGTTGAGGACAGCGTCGCCAGAGACTGTAACTCGGCTCCAGATGATGCAGTTGATAGCCCATTTTTAGGTAAAGTTGCCGAGCTTTATCGTTACTATCGAGGACATGAAGGTAGAGATGGGGAAAACCCCATGCTAAGGACTGACGCTCACAGGCTAGCAGTAATTGAAAAGCCACACCCTGTCGCCGACAGGACTTTCTGACCGCTAAATTAGAAATGTAAGGATAGTGGTGACCTTGAAGTTGCCAGGATGGGGGGGAACGTAGGGCAATTTCGACAGTGCCGACGAGTAGCCCGTCAGCACCATCGACAGAAGTATCAGAGTTGAGGGCAACAAAACAAGCATAATGGGGAGAATTGGTACGTAGCCGATTACGCAAATCTTCATAAATTCCTAATCGCCAAATTGGATAAACCAAACGCCAGAGTCCCTTTTGAGAGTGAAAGCTATCCGCGAGAATGTCCGAGAGCGGAATCAGATCTTGGTCTTTTGCCCTCCGAATCGTCAAGCGGGAAGCATCAACACTCAGCGTCTGTTGAGCCTCAGAGGCAACTTCGTGGGGCGTCACGAAAGAAAAGCAGGGGTTCACCATCACACAAACCTAAAGAGTGCCATCACTACTCCAGTGGGATAAACACTTAAGCTCAAATCATCGTCTTTCGTTTCTAGAACGATAGTATTGTACAAGTAGAGCATTGACGAATCACTTCGCTTTGTTCAGCGCTTTCCCAGGGGCATGACACCATCATAAGCCGATCAAGGCGCAGCGCTTTGCCTCCTCAAGGTAGGCTCGATCTCCTAAATTTTCATGATTCGCCAAAAATAATGGGAGGAGTGAGGCGCGATCGCACGACTCTCAGGCTCAACCCAAGACCAAGACGTCACAAAAAACATGACAAGTAGGCATCTTGAGGCAGAATACAACCATACGGGAAAACAAAAATTAAAATCAATTGGGGTGTACCACTAACTACCGTCACAACAGCCAAATTGCCGCAGGACAAGTAACATGCTTCCTTTAGCCAGTCGTGATAATCGAACCACACTTCCCTGGAGTCAGAGATTTCTCACCGAGCCAGTCATTGCCAGCCGTAAAAACTTATAGCGTGCGTGCAAACTGTTTTTATTCGCAAAAGCTCTGGCAGCAGGAGAGCGGTGCATGAGATCTCAATCCACAAGTAAGCCTAAACTTCTGGTTGTCGATGACGAACCCGACAACCTGGACTTGCTGTATCGAACATTCCATCGCGAGTATAAAGTCTTGCGGGCAGAAAATGGTCCTACAGCACTAGAAGTTTTAGAAGCCGAAGGAGACATTGCTGTCATTATCTCCGACCAGCGCATGCCATTAATGAGCGGTACTGAGTTTCTCAGCATCACCGCCGCTCAATACCCAGACATTATCCGGATTATCTTAACGGGGTACACCGATGTTGAAGACCTTGTTGAAGCCATCAATGCGGGTAAAGTCTTTAAATACGTAACTAAGCCCTGGAATGCCGAGGAACTCAAGTCAGTCGTGCGGCAAGCCATGGATACTCATAACGTCCTCAAGTCCCGCACCAGCGAACTCTGTCGGGCGTTGCGTCGGGAAACCCTCCTGAATACGGTGACTAATACCATTCGCAATGCCCAGTATGACAAAAGTGGTAGTTCCCCGCTTAAGGACGTTCTGCAACGGATTGTCGAAACTGTAGGTCACTTGCTAGAGGTTGATGTATGCATCCTCCGTCCCTTTCAACAAGAGCAGTTGGTCGATGAATGGTTCGTGTATCAACGGCAACTGAGCGACTCAGGTGGGGACACTTCACGGTTTAGAGACAATGGCAGGCAACCCTTATCACCGAGCCATCCGCCCTTAAACCTAGCACAAGTGCAACCCAACTCCTGTACCATACAAACCACAGGTGAAAATGCAGATGGTACGGCGTCGCTACCCCCACTTTTAACTCAGACGGTTTGGCAAACCAATGAAGTCACCGTTATTCAAGATGTATTGACTGATGAACGATTTAATCAGGATAGCCCTGAGATCAAAGCACGGATACAGGCTTATAAACACGCTAATATTCGCTCTAGCTTAGTCGTTCCCTTGATCAGTCAACAGGAATTAGTGGCGGTCATGGCTTTACACCAATGTGTAGAACCTTATAGCTGGCAAGATGACGAAATTCAGCTCGTCGTGATGGTGGCTGACCAAGCCGCCATGGCAATTTCCCAGGCGCGGGCTTATGAACAGCTACATGCATTAGCTACCCAGCAAACCTTAATCAATACAATTACCAGCGCTATCCGTTCGACGCTTGACCCCCAAGAAATTTTCACAGCGATTACTCAACAATTAGGCGTTGCTCTCAAAGTTGATGGTTGTGTTCTTTCCCTGTGGAGTGAAGACGATGAGTTTGTGCAGTGTGTGGGCTTGTATGATGGGAAATCTACAAAAGTGGTGGGAACGTCGGTTAATCATCAATATCAATCCCCAGACAATAATCAAGTCCCTCTAGCTCATTCTTTTGCCTCCTCAACTCAACTGCCCTCGTCAGCCGTTCCTATTGTCGGCAATCCAGTATTGCGGCAGCTTCTTGATACTCAAGCCCCAGTGGTTCTCAATGATTTGGCAGCCAATTCCCAAATGAGTGGAACTGACCTGCCCCTGCGCCAAAATGCCCGTGCCCTGTTGGTGGTGCCTTTATTAGTTGATGGCAAAATTATTGGTAGCATTAGCCTGCGGCAAACGGATACCCCACGCCACTGGTTACCCTCCGAAATTGAACTTGCCCAAGCTGTGGCATCCCAAGCCGCAATTGCGGTTCAGCAATCGCGACTTTATCAAAAAACTCGACAGCAAGCGGAGCGGTTAATGGAATTAGACCGCCAGAAAACGGAATTTTTCCAAAATGTTTCCCACGAATTCCGCACCCCCCTGACCCTGATGATTGGACCACTGGAATCGGCAATTAACCAACATCAGGGATTACCTTATGAACAAAGTGTGATCGCTCTGCGGAATTCGCGCCGCCTGTTGCGATTAGTCAATCAGCTATTGGATTTACAGCGATTAGATGCTGGACGGATGCAACCGAGCTTCCGTCCCTGTAATTTAATTGAATTTATTAATCAAATTGTTGAAACCTTTAGACCTTACTGCGAGAAAAAAAATATCAATCTCTTGACCCAGCTCATCCATTGTCCTGAGATTTATTTAGATGTAGAAAAATTTGACAAAGTATTGTATAATCTCCTGTCAAATGCGATGAAGTTTACTAATGCTGGGGGAAGTATTACCATCACTGTAAAATCGACGGACAATAAAGTTTGTCTTAAAATTTCCGACACGGGTATTGGTATTAGTAAAGAACAACTTCCTCATTTATTTGAACGGTTCCGACAAGCAGAAGGCTCAGTAAACCGCAGTTATGAAGGTAGCGGTTTAGGATTAGCTTTGGTGAAAGAATTGGTAGAACTCCATGGGGGACAAATTGAGGTTTCCTCAGAACAGGGAAAAGGCACAACATTTACCATTCTTATGCCACAAGGAAAGGCTCACCTCCCCTTAGAGCAAATTGTGAATGTTGCCACTGAAATCCAGCCAAGCCGCGCCTCTGTGGAACTGGCGGACTTGGAAATGGAATCATTCGGGGAACAACAGGAGCAAGGGGAACCGGAAGCGGAACAAGTTGGAGAAACCCCTTCTATTATTAAATCCATTTTACCTGGAAGAACGTCTTCCTCGCGTATTTTGGTGGTCGATGATAATTCCGACTTACGGGCTTATGTGGGGAGTATCTTAAGGCAATCCGGCTATCAGGTGTGGACAGCAAGGAATGGCGAGGAGGGATGGCAGATGACGCAGAAGTGCTATCCTCAACTTATTGTGACTGATTTGATGATGCCAGTGATGTCAGGACTGGATCTGATTCATACAATTCGGGGTTCACAGGAATTTAAAGGAATACCAATTATATTGCTAACGGCAAAAGCCGATGAAGCCAGTCGGATTGAGGGAACGGAAAAGGGTGCAGATGCCTATCTCTCAAAACCCTTTAATGACCGGGAATTATTGGCAGAAGTCCGCAATTTGTTAGCGCTAAAAGAACAAGAACAGCGTGTGATTGAGTTAAATCGATATCTAACCGAGTCGGTACTGAAACGCTTTTTACCCCCAGCTATGGTACAAAAAGCAGCACGGGGGGAATTGGTACTGGATTTACATCCAGAACCCCGCTTGGTTACCTCTTTGTTTAGTGATATTGTTGGCTTTACCGAGTTGTCGAATACCTTGCGATCGCGCCGAATTGCGGAGTTGCTTAATGAGTATCTGGCAGCCATGACTCGTGCGGTGTTTGATAATGGGGGTACGGTGGATAAGTTTATGGGGGATGGCATTTTAGCAATTTTCGGCGCTCCCGAAGAATTGAGTCCTCACGAACAAGCCCGACGGGCAATTGCGGCGGCACGACAAATGCTGCGATCGCTCGATCAGCTGAACCAACAGTGGCAAGCTAGAGGACTGGTGGGCAATGGGGGACCCCCGCCTGTACGATTCCGCTGTGGTATTCATCAAGGAACAGCTGTAGTGGGTATGTTTGGCGGAGATGAACGAACAGACTATACCGCGATCGGTCCTTCGGTGAATATCGCCGCACGACTACAAGAAGCCGCTGAACCAAATTCAATCCTGGTTTCGGCGTCAGTTGCCGATTGGTTAGACGATGATGCGATCGCAAAGTATCGTTCTCTTAAGCTTAAAGGTGTCGATGAAACAGTCTTAACCTTTACCGTCAACCCTGTGTCAGTGAATTCCAATTCACCCGATAATGGGAGAAGCTAGTGCGGGGGAGCAGGGGAAGCTTCTAGAGACGTTAAGGCGTGGAACTATGGTGAGCAGGGGAGCAGAGGCGCTAGGGAGCCTTTCTGTATGGGAAAAATGCTGCACTAGGAATCTTTCGAGCGATTCACTACGTCTATTTTTGAATGTAGAAATTTTCGGCTACTACGCTAACTATGAAACCTTTACGATGGCTCAACATTGGAGTTCTAACGACGGCATTTCTACTCACCGTCGGATCTTCAAATTCCCTAAAGGCAGGCACATTTGATAGTCAAGAAGTAAATTCTGATAATTTTATTGCCGTTGCTGCCCCTTTCGGGGATGATAAGTATCAATTGCTGATTATCGAGCAGCGCTCAAACCAACGCGCTTGCTGGCAAGAACAGGGAAGTAATCCCGCGATCGTTGATCCGTTACTTCTTAATTTTGACTTTACAGGCATTTGCGGACGTAGCACCGATAGTAACGGCTATTCGATTCGCATGGAGGGTCAAGATTTAGGATTAGACTATTTGCTGAGAATTGTCGAGCGTAATGGCGAGTTAGTCCTCGTTGGTACAAATCGGATGAATCGTCAAGCCCCCAAGGTGGAAATTGGCAGAACCCAAGGGTTAAGTAATGGCAATTTCCTGAAAATTCAACTCAATCCCGGTTGGCGGTTCACTCGACGTGCCTATCAAGGTCGAGAATTAGGTCATATCTATCTAACTAGCGATACGGCGGCTCCCGTTGCACCAGCAATGAGTACTCCCCCAAACCCACTACCGCCAGCCGCACGGGAACCTGCACCTGTACAAACCGAGAGGGAGTTTATTTTTACTAAGCCAACCGAGGAAAATACTCCACCATCCGTCACCGTACCAACTCTAGAAAATCCAGCAACCAGTCCTCAAACCCTACCCCCTCCTTCTTCCAATCAGACTGTGCCAGTTTTGGAACAGTTAAGGTGAGTTCTGTGTAGGGGCTCTTTTCACGACTATCATTTCTTGCCTAACCCAGATGTGACTAAACCCGCCCCAATACTGTTCGCTGCAAGTTTTAATGTCACTTATTCTCCCCCAGCTCCCTCAGCTCCCTCAGCTCCCCCAGCTCCCCTGCTAATCCTTAATCCTCTGTAACTGCGTTCTTTGTCGCCTACGCCGCTGAGGTGGTGATTGGCGACGGGCTTGTAAGGATACGACTTGAGCCTCACTACTTTCTCTGGCTACCCGAATCAACAATCCAGCAGAACACAAATTGGCAATCATGGAACTACCCCCATAACTAAAAAATGGGAAGGGTAAACCTGTGGTGGGGAGAACACCTGTGGCGACGCCAATATTCAACAGCGATTGACCGACAATTAAAATCATCGCTCCGATCGCGACCAACCGATGTATGGGGTGACGGGTCTTCAGTGCCACGATTGTTGCCAGGGTAGCATAAGCCACGATCAGCATCAGTAACAATGTAGTGCCCACAAAGCCAAATTCTTCCGCGAATACGGCAAAAATAAAGTCGGTATATTGAATGGGTAAATAAAATAGCTTTTGTTGGGATAGACCAAACCCTGAACCCCATGTACCCCCTGATCCCACCGCCAGCAGACTTTGAATCAGTTGATAGCCGTCATTCATTGGATCAGCCCAGGGATTGAGAAATGACATCACCCGACGCCGCTGATATTCTTTGATGCTGATACTAATTGTTGCTAGTAATACGCCCCCTAAAGCGGTTCCTCCTAAGTGGAAAAATGGCAACCCCGCCGCGAGTGCTATCAACCATACAGTCATACCGCATAGCGCCGTTGTACTCAGATTTGGCTGGAGCAAAATTCCCAACAGCACCAGGGCAAACATCCCTAGCCAGAACAGGCGTACTCGCAGGGAAATCTGTTGCCATTGCCCAAAGATGCAAGCACTCTGGAGGATCAGAAACGGTTTAATTAATTCCGAGGGTTGTAGAGGAACAGGACCGAGGGATAGCCAACGGGTTGCGCCATTAACTGTCGTCCCGACACCGGGAATCAGGATGATCAAGATCAACCCCAATAACACCAGCATTATCAAATGGGCAATTTTCAAGATATACCGTAAAGGCGATCGCACAAAAAAATTAAAAGCGATCATGCCTAGGGTAATCCAGATGAGCTGTCGTTTGAAGTAGTATAAACCATCCCCAAACTCAGCATCGGCACTGGGATAGGATGCGGAGAACAGCACCGCTAAGCCCACAAATAGCCACAGAAAGGTTAACCAGCGCAACAGACGGGCATCGATTGCCCAGTCCTTAGCCGAAGGATGAATCCATGAAATCAGATTGCGTAGAGTCACTAATCGTCAATGATTACTCTAAATAAGGGTAACGCAAACAGACACTTACACCCAGCTTCTGTGAGGAGAATACCTTGAAACAACCACGTAGCAGGAATAAACCTTCTCTCTTTTGCTATACCTTCGACAATCTTCAATACCATACAAAAATCTTACGACTATGATAATATAGATGAAAATCGTAAGCCTCAGTCATGTTGCAAACCCTAACCGCCAAACTAAAACTAGAAGTCACTCCGGAGCAAAAACAAATGCTTCGAGTGGCTTCTTTGGCGTATAGAGATGCCCTGAACTTCGCGTCTGGCGTTGCCTTTGAGATGGGTAAAACCTACAACGGCACCAAGATACAGAAGGAGGTTTATTACACGTTGCGGGAGAAGTTTAGACTCCCGTCGCAGATGGCTTGTAACGTTCCCCGCCAAGTAGGGGCAACATACAAGTCATTGCGGACAAAACTGAAACAAAATGAGGAGGCGATAAAAGCTGGACGTACCAAGAAGCGATACAAAGGACTGGATAAACCACCCAAATATGTTTCTCGTACCTGCACATTAAATTATCAGCGTGACTACTCGTTTGTTGAAAACCAGAAAGTAAGTGTCATCACTTTAGATGGTCGAATCAAGGTGAATTATCATGGCTACTCCAAGCACCTTGAGATGATTAATTCTGGAGTAGCCAAAATCGGAGCAGCAAAGCTCTGGTACTCGAAACCTACCAAGGCTTACTACTTATTGGTGAGCATGGAGGTAGAAGTACCAGACTTAACAGCAACCGATATCAATCGAGTTATGGGGGTAGATGTTGGAGAGCGGTATATTGCCGTTGCCGCCGATACCCGTAACAAGACTCAGTTTTTCAGTGGTAAAGAGGTGAGACACAAAGCTTCTCGTTATGTCAAGGCGAGAAAGTCTTTGCAGCGTAAAGGCACCCGTTCAGCAACCCGTAGATTGGTTGCAATATCTGGGCGGGAGAGACGGTTTATCGCTGATACAAATCACTGCAAAAGCCAACCAAGTTGTAACGGATGGTACTTTAATTGGACTGGAGAATCTAACCCACATTCGAGAGCGGACAAATCCTAAAAGGAAGGGTAAAAAAGCATCTAAGAAACAACGTCGAGCTAACAGCAACAAGGCTCGTCGGTCATTTGCCGAATTACACGGCTTCATTGACTACAAGGCTGTGCTGTCTGGAAGTTTGGCTGTAAAAGTAGACGCTCACTACACTTCTGTGGCTTGTCCATGCTGCGGTCACACATCCAAAGAAAATAGACCCAACAAGGGTCTAACTTTTGTGTGTCAGCAATGCGGTTATACTCTCCATGCTGATGAGAGTTGGCGCTAGGAATGTTGCACTTAGAGTGTTGCTCTCTCGGCAAGACTGGGAGAGTACGGGGCGTTTTTCAGCCGTCCCTAATGCGTCGTCGGATGAAGGCAAAGCCGAACGCCTTTCGAGGTATTCGGAGCTGCGCTGGACGATAGATGCAATCTCCACCCTCGGCGAAACGGAGCCGTCAGGCGAAGTGTAGCAGGGTGGAGTCGTTGAATCAAAAAGGGGTCATCATGACCCCTCCACCTTTGCCGTAGAAGCTATTTTTTAAAGCAACCCCGTATTCGTACCGGGTTTGCCAGTGGCTAGCTTTACCTTGATAATTTTGCCGCCCATTTTCATGATCCGCTGTTGTTCCCGAAACCAGTTGTCGTAGGGAACTAACTTGGTGAAATAGGTGTTTTGCAACTCCCGTTGGGTTCGGGTTCGGGTTTGGCTAGGGACACAAGCGGTCACCTGAAACATTCGCATGATTGAAGTTCTCCTAATTAAAACTCAAAAACTTTAAATTTAAATCAGGTTTGGGACTCAACTGTCAATACCAGATTGTCAAAACTCATCTGCTTAACCAAAAAGTCAGACTTGCCTTCAACAAGCTAGCACTCACAATTGACTTCCCAAACCTTGAAAAAATGACCGACTACAGGTTCACAACGGAACGTTCCAGAAGTCTTTAGCTCAAGCCAGAGCAAATGTAGTCGAAGTAAACACCCATTTCCTTACCAGCATCAGCACCAACCAGACTGGCGGTAACTTCTTTCATGGCTTGGATGGCTTGTACAGTTGCACCAACGGGAACACCTAAAGAGTTATAGGTTTCCTTGAGTCCATTCAGTACCCGCTCATCCAGGATGGAGGGATCACCCGCCAACATGGCATAGGTGGAGTAGCGCAGATAGTAGTCCAAGTCCCGGATACAAGCAGCATAGCGGCGAGTGGTGTACATATTGCCACCCGGACGAGTGATATCCGAGTAGAGCAAAGACTTGGCAACAGCTTCTTTAACGATAGTTGCTGCGTTAGCACTAATTGTGGTTGCCGCACGCACCCGCAATTCACCCGTGGCGAAATAGCCCTTGAGCTTGTCCATCGCAGAGGCGTCCAGGTATTTTCCTTGAACGTCGGAAGAGTTGATAACAGAGGTAATTGCGTCTTGCATCGATTCTATTTTCCTTATTTCACCTAGTCTCTCAAATCCTTAAGACAGACGCGCACCTTCCCGGTGTGGAAGCGTCATGCTACGTCTTTCCCAGTAGGATAGGGTCTACTGCATTGCTCCGATTACATAGTCGAAGTAGGAGCCAGCTTCAGCCGCATCTTCCCCAGTCATCATACCGGTAGCAGCGTTTTTCATGGCACGAACGCCTTCGACAACAGCGTCAACGGGAGTTCCTAAAGACTTGTACATTTCGCGCACGCCGACTAAGCCAATTTCTTCAATTGGGGTAACATCGCCAGCGACAACACCATAGGTGATCAGGCGCAGATAATAGTCCAAGTCACGCAAGCAAGTTGCTGTCATTTCTTCACCGTAGGCATTACCACCGGGAGAAACAACATCAGGACGCTTCTGGAATAACTGGTCTCCCGCTTGCTTAACGATGCGCTCACGAGAGTCTGTCAACGCTTGAGCAACCCGTAGGCGACGCTCAGCAGACATAACAAACGACTTGATCCGGTCTAACTCACCAGGGCTTAGGTAACGAGCCTCGGCATCGGCATTCACGATTGACTTCGTGACAATACTCATTTACAGGATTCCTCCTCCAAGAATGTAACCAGGTGTGCTTAAACTGGCTTATTGTAACTGTTGAAACGCTGAAACGCTTCCCAATGGGCTAGGCTCTCCAGCTCGGACGGCTGACTCTGCTCAATCTTGACATCGATCGATTAAGTCGTTGCAAGATTGGTGAGAGTAGCTAGCGATACATTAGGTCAGTGATACAGCTCTCTTCCGCAAATATTCTGCGATAGATTGTTCACATTTTTCCTATGTTCGCAACATTTTGTAACATTTGTCCTCAGATTTAGGGGTTTGGGAGGGGGGATTGGGCGAAGCATTCGCGTTGAGATTTTGGTAGAAAACCGATATATCTGGGCGCGAATGCGTCGCCCCTAAGAATGCAGATGGAGCACATCCGCCCTCCTGCGCCCCTGCCCTAATCCCTACTCAGAGATAGATTTAATGCTCCCTAAGTAATTGCCAGCAGGCAACGAAGGAACGCGAGGATAGGGAACTACATACTCCCCAAAGAAACGAGCATACTCTGAACTGTCAACCATGGCAACCACCGCCGCATTAAGTCCTTGCTCAGCCATCAATTTGGTGTAGTCCTGAATCTCCGTTTGAGTCGCAGGAGTCCGTCCCAGTAGGTGACGGAACAACAACTCGATGACTTTAGCACTAGGATAGGGCGAGTAGAAGCGCTGACGATAGCTTTCACTACACGCCAACTCCTTGACAAATTCGCGCACAGAAATGTCACCCTGGCTTAGTTGACGCTCTAAGTCAGGCTGTCGATAGGATGGGGGAATTTCACCCGTCCAAATATCCATCACCTGAGCGTAAATTGCCTCAATCACCTGAGCCGTTTCGCCCGGATTTCCGGGGTTCAGGCGAAAAATCCGTGCAGGTTTACGATTGGCAATTCCGATGGCGGCTTGAACCGACGGATTATCGTCCTTTGGTACAGAACGACTGAGTTCCACAAAATCAGGCTTAGCCGTCGCCGCCATATCCGCGATCGCTTTACCCGTCAGGGGCAGTTTTGCCCCATCCACTTGCGAACTGACTGGCTCAAAGCTAGGAACAACCAGTTGATTATTCTGCTTGGTCAGCTTGTTATAGAGTTTCTCCGTATTGGGGAAGTTCGCCGCCGGTAAAGTGGGGAAGCGACGATAGGGAACCGTATCTTCACCAAAGACTTGAACATACTCCATGCTGTTAACCATGGCACCGATAAAGCCTCGGATACCCTGGGACGCCAGAATCTGGTTGTACTTTTGGATTTCCTTTTGATTCTCCGGTGCCCGACCCAAGAAATGCTTCGTTCCCAACTCAATTACCTTGGTGTTGGGATAGGGCGTGTAGAACTCTTTGATGTAGAGTTCAGAGCAACCTAAACCTTCAATAAACTCCTTGAGGTTAATTTCACCGTTCCCCAGCTTGCTTTCCAGGCTAGAAAACTGACCTTTGACCACATAAGGTTCAACATCGCGCTCAAAGATTTGTCGATACGCGGCACGAATCAGAACCTTCACCGCTGGCTTATCATTGAGATCCGTCAGCTTAAAGATCTTAGTCTGCTGGCGCTTCGTACTCACGCCTTGATTAATCCGGAATTGAATATCCGGATCAGTCCGCGTTTCAGTCACCTCTCCCATCGCCACATAGGTGGGAGTTGCCGGTACTTCTGGCTTGGTACCCACATCCTCACGAATCGCACCCGGTCGAGTCGAGCGCAATTGTAGACCCCCAGGTGTCAGATAGCGCTCGTAGGGAACCGTATCTTCCCCAAAGGCTTCCTCGTATTCTTTGCTGTCAATCAGGGTATCAACCAGAGCGTAGAAGCCTTTTTTGGCACAAATATCAAAGTATTTGTTCGTCTCCACTCGCCCGTAAGTGGGGCGTCCCATCAGACGACGGTGGATATATTCCACAGCCTTCATCACGTACAGGGATGTCCAGTACATCTTGCGGAAGACATCAGATTTCGCCAAGATGCGGATAAATTCCCGGATAGTAATCTCGCCATTTTCCAGATTAATCTCCGCCACTTTCTGGCGTTGACCATCATAGACATCCCGCCCAAAGACTTGGCGATAGCAGGCGCTAATTACCTTTTGGGTCGAGCTTTCGGCAAATGTGACACTAGCCGCCTTAGTGATAGGAATCTGGTCTAAGCGGAAGACTTTAGCCCCCAGAGAACCTGGAAACTCACCCCTTGCCCGAGGATTACTGTTTTGGTTATTAGTAGCAGGTCCGCGATGGATCAGGATGCGCTTAGTATCCTTACCAAAACCAGCCGGTTGCGTATTGGGATCGCGAGTTTCTTTGGGGAAAATTGCTCCAAACTGAATCTCTAAGGGGTCATTACCTGCACCGTAGGGGTGTTGATCCGGTAACGGCTGCTCATACTTGGCAAAGGTGGTGATAAATTGGGGCACCTTGCGGAAGGGGGCGCTGTATTTGAGCAAGTCTTGCTGCATTCCCCAGTTGCGGCATTCCTGAGCCTCCTGTCCCAATCCCCGCAGGTAGGGAACGGTTTCTTCGCCAAAGTAATCTGAGTATTCCTGAGAATCGACCAAGGCGTCCACCAGCGCCGCTAAACCGCCATTGGACACAATCGAGAAGTAGGTCTGAACTTCTTCGCGAGACGACGGACCGCGACCCAGGAAATGACGGAATGCCAGTTCTAAAGCGCGACTGTTGATAAAGGGTTCGTAAAATTGTTTGCGGTATAGGGGCGATTTACCTAGGCGACGCACAAACTCCTTCATGGAGAGGTCACCGTTTTTCACCTGAGATTCCAGGTACGAGATGGATTGGCTGTAGGCGCGGCTAATGTCACGCTCAAAGATTTGCCGATACGCCGCCTTGACCACTTCGTTTTTTTCTAACGCCGATAGTCCTGTCTTCATCACGAACTTCGGACGCCGTTCTGCTGCATTAAAGTAGCTTTGGGGCAGTTGTAACCCTTGCTGATCTGGCGAAGGACGCTGTCGTACTTTATCGGCTGGATTCGGGGCTTTGAATTCGTTAATCAGAATCTCAAAGTACTGACTAACCAGTTGAGCCGCTTCCGCATCGCGCTTAAAGTATCCCAGAGATGCTGCCCGCATTTCTTGAAGTGCCAGCAATGTGGCATCTCCAGAGCAGGCATTTTCGATAATTTCTCGTAATCCTCGGACGTTGACGATAATAATGTTGGGGTCACCTGCAACGATTGAGTAGGTGAGGTAGCGCAGCATCCAAGACAAGTCCCGCAGGGATTTCTGCATATTGCTTGGACCGTAACGGGCGACGTTTATCGGTCGAAATCCCGATGGGGCAGGACCCCCACTTGAGGCGCTAAAGATGTTCCGGAATCCTTCAAAGAAACCCCCGCCACTTTCGACATACGTCGCGGTTCCCAATTCCATCGTGCGTCTGACATCGCCTGTACCCATCGCACTGGCTGCCATTGCTGCCATTGCCATTTCTGGTGCGGGTTCTTCCCGTGGCTTCTCTAAATACGCCATCGGGGAACCGCCGACAAAAATCCGGTTAGCCGCACGGGATACAATCAAGTCTGAGTTTTGGGTAATCAGACTGGCAATATCTATCCGTCTGTTACCGGATTTGAAATATTCAGACAGCTCACTTAGCTCTCCTTTGCCCAAGAACCGATCTTGCTGTTCGGCTTGGATAATGTTGCTAATCGGTACGGTTTGATAAAGTTGCGGACGCGCAACTGAGCTTCCACCACTTGCCTTAACACTCATTTATTTTCTTTCCGCTCCCATCGACAATTGCTACTGACTGTGTTAAGCCTGACCAGGGGATTTATGTAGGTCGCTTTCGTTTACATGAGGCTCAGCACATTAAGATTTTTCCCAGATCCAATTGCTCATGAGCTGGGATATTCTCTGTCACCTTGCCCTAAATCAACCAATGACCTAGCTCAACCTAGTCAGCATCTAGATTAAAACGTTTCTGATCTTCTTAACGGCTTTATTAAGAAGTGTATAGAATACATGCCAAAATTTTACAGTGTAATAACAGAGTCATCATAGTGGATTAAACCCAATCGCTGAGAAAAACCATAAGTTTTGTTACATTAGTTCGGGTTGATGGTTCTCCTGTTCCCTGTTCCCCGTTCCCCGGTCAACCATCTATCATATCCGTTATCACAAGTAATAAATGACCAATGACAAAGGACAATACCAGCATTGCTGTAGCCCGGTTGTATGACGCTTACCCCTTTCCCCCAGAACCCTTGTTGGACGAACCGCCACCTGGGTATAACTGGCGCTGGAATTGGTTAGCCGCCTATAATTTCTGCACGGGTCAAAAACCGTCAAGGCAGGATATTCGGATTTTAGATGCTGGCTGTGGTACAGGGGTAGGTACTGAATATTTGGTTCATCTCAATCCCCACGCCTCAGTTGTGGGTATCGATTTGAGTGCTGGGGCTTTGCAGGTGGCGCAGGAACGCTGTCATCGATCTGGGGCGAATCGGGTTGAGTTTCATCACTTGAGTCTCTATGATGCCCCCACATTGGCGGGAGAATTTGATTTAATTAACTGTGTGGGCGTATTGCATCATTTGCCTGATCCGATTCAGGGTATTCAGGCATTAGCACCCAAGTTAGCACCAGGGGGCTTGATGCATATTTTTGTCTATGCTGAATTAGGTCGCTGGGAAGTTCGGCTAATGCAACAGGCGATCGCACTCCTGCAAGGGGAGCAGCGTGGGGATTACCAAGATGGTGTGCAAGTCGGACGTCAGGTGTTTGATTCATTACCAGAAAATAATAGAATTGTCAAGCGAGAAAAAGAACGCTGGTCATTGGAAAACCAACGGGATGCTAATTTCGCGGACATGTATGTGCATCCCCAAGAGATTGACTACACCATTGACACTCTATTTGAGTTGATTGATGCGTCGGGGTTAGAGTTTATGGGCTTTTCTAATCCCGGATATTGGCAATTGGATCGTCTATTGGGGAAAAATCCAGGGTTAATGGAACGGGCGAGTGGGTTGAGCGATCGCCAACGGTATCGTTTAATTGAATTGTTAGATCCAGACCTGTCCCATTACGAGTTTTTCCTGGGACGCCCGCCTCTACCGAAGGTCGATTGGTCACAGGATGAGGAGTTATTCGCCGCAATCCCAGAACGTAATCCCTGTATGGAAGGGTGGCCCAGTCAATGTCTATTTAACTACGACTATCAGATTATCAATTTATCAGATGCCGAGTTTGCTTTCCTACAGGCGTGTGACGAGAACAGCAGCCAACAGCGCACCGTGGCAGAGATTTTAATGGATGTAGCATTAGGATTAGATGGAGTGCGATCGCTCCAACAGCAGCAGCTTGTTCTTTTAAGTCGAATGACACTGACTTAAGCCCTGAACTTAAAGGGATGGCTTACTTGTCAAATTAAGGGTTTGTAGTCAGCAATACTAGCGTTTATAGCGATCAAGCGCAACTAAGAACCTAGCTAGAATGTCGAATCGGGAACTAAACTAGAACCATAATCCATCGTCAAGCCATTGGTCACTCAAGCCAAGGACTTCATGTTTAGACTGATAGAGCGATTTATACAATGGCTGGGTCAACCGCCTCAGCCGCCTGTTGAACAGCCAAAGGGTGTAGAACTATCTCCACAACCCAAACCAGAGGAGTCTCCCCTTGATGATGTTGATGAACAAATTGCTGAGAAATTAAACCTTAGTGAACCGTCTCTTGAATCGGCGAATCCTAAAACTCTGCAAGAACAACTCAATTTCTTAGCTCAAGGGAAACTTTCCTTGTGGCCCCCCCATCAAGAGTATATTGGTTCAATTGTGATTAATCGTCCCCTTATTTTAGATGGACAAGGGGCAACCATTTGTACAAATCACGGACCTGTGGTGTCTATTGAGTCCGATAGAGTCAGCTTGTGTAATCTCAGAATAGAGTTCACTGGAGAAGTCGGAAGCTGTATAGAAGACCAGTGTGCCATTCTCGTAAAATCTGGACAAGGCTTACAGCTTGATAATGTCGAAGTACGAGGTTCAGTGATGGGATTACCAGAAGAAGAGGGTGAGTGGAACTATCCAGAATCATTGCATCTGGGTCAACTTTCCCATGGAAGAGAACATGATTTGTTCTTGCGAATTATTGTGCCAGTGAACTGTACAATTTCAGCTAATATATCTGGACTGGCATTTTTACCTCGTCACCTTACTCCAGGACAAAACGAGATTCGCCTCCATATAGATTCTCTGCCAAAAGATACGTTAATTAACGGTAGTATTTTTCTGGTTTCAGCATCTCTGAAACGCCGCATTACATTAACCGCTCATATTCTAGCTTTGCCGGATGAGAAAGTTCCCTCGACTCAGAATAAAATTGTTTGGCAACCTGATAACTATTCGAGTGTCTCTGTTCAAGAAGATAGGAAAAGTAGGGAAGATCAGGAAGTATTGTCAGAGTTCCTTTCTAGCCAACCATCTGCCGATGTTTATGTACCTCAAACCGATGATGAAGTTCCCACTGAAGTTCAACCAAGCCAACCTTTACGACAGCAGAAAATCCGCCCAAATCAACAGCCTAAAGAGGGGCTTTTTCCACCCAGACAAAATAGTCAGTCTGTAACTGTTGAACCAAATTCTGATAGTTCTGTGGAGTTGACTCAATCACAGATTCCAGATTTATTTGCTCAATCTCAAAACCTTGTTCAGAGTCAGCCAGATTCCCTTGACTCAGGGAGTATTCCAGTCAAGGAACATCAGATAGGTCGTGCTTTCTCGATACCGAACTCAGACAATAAGACAACACCAGAAATTGAGGAGAAGCCTTCACAACCACAACCCAAGGTTTCCTCAGTATTTTTAGACCAAGAAACAGCATTCAGCCAAGAGCCATCCCAGGAAGCGCCGTCTTCATCTCGTTCCGTGCGATCGCAACCCATCAATAACCCGCTATTTCAGCAAAAGTCTACTTCTAGTATGCCTGTAGATGAACCGGACAAGACTGGGGATTCATCGTCATCTAGCGACGATTCAATTCACACAAATCCTAGCAAAAGTCAATCTCAAGATACACTAGACTCAGGCAATAAGCCAGAATCATCTGCCAATAAGATTGCGCCCAGTCAATCTGTATCAGGCAAAAGAAAAATAGTTCAGCAGAATACTATTTCATCGATTTTCGGAGGTGATTCCGAGAAAAAACAGCCCGACGAACAAGATTGACTTCTCCCCCGGCTAAAGCGCGGGGGATTCTAAGCGGATACTACAGGACGGGCTAGAAGCCACGTCATGAAAGTTTTATCTTCTTAGAGTTCCAGAGAAAAACCCTGGATGGCGCAGTCAAAAACGCCCTACTGAC
>NZ_JAVJRX010000060.1:0-10829 GCF_040219735.1 Coleofasciculus sp. G1-WW12-02
TTTGAACCCAATTGAACATTGGTGGCAAAAAGTGAAGACTGCCATCAGAAAAGAGTTACCTCTTCATGAATTTAATATTCATAAAGCAGCAGACGCAGCGTTTCAGTATTTGTAAATAGACGAGCGCGAAGCGCTATAAATGTACAAAGGTTGCCTGTTGATTGTCGTCAACTCACATACAAACAGTCAGTGTTTGGCACAGTTGAACAGACGCGCCATGGCGCGTCTGTTCCCTTCATCGAAGATGTGTTCAGACTGTGGATACATTCAACCAATGAACTTGAGCGATAGGGTATTTCGCTCTCAAAGGTGTGGTTCAGTTAAGTGTCGCGATTTCAACACTTGGCAAGGGCGCGTCGCTGGGAACTCAACAACTGTGGACAGGACGCTGGCGACAGCCCTGGTAGAAGCAGTAAGTAAACCTAAATGTCCGGTTATGTCAGGAATTGTATGAGTTTTAAATGGCAGATAGGTGATACTGCTAGGTAGCCAAGATTACTGTTTCAAACCCCTCTCATGATATATCCCAACCTGTTGCTTCAAAACCGTTATCGAGTCCTGCGAACACTCGGTAAAGGCGGGTTTAGTCAAACCTTTGAAGTCGATGATCAGGGAGTTGCCAAAGTCCTGAAAGTTCTGAAACTGGATCGGTTCTATAGCTATGATGCCCAAGAAAAAGCTGTATCCCTTTTCCAAAGGGAAGCCACGGTCTTAAGTCGGCTTCAGCATCCGGGTATTCCTAGAGTTGAGTCAGATGGCTATTTTGTCTGGTCACAGGGGACAGACGCCGCCCTGCACTGCTTAGTCATGGAGAAAATTGAGGGGATCACGTTAAAGCAGTGGCGATCAGCTCGAAAAAAACCTACCCTCAGTCAAGACCAGGCGATCGCATGGTTGAAACAACTGGTGGATATTTTGGAACAACTGCACCAACAAGACCTAATCCATCGAGATATCAAGCCCTCTAATATTATCCTGCGACCCAATGGACAACTGGCATTAATCGACTTTGGAGCGGTAAGGGAGATCACCGAAACCTACTTACAACGGCAAAAAGAAAATGCCACAGGCACAGTCATTATCTCTAGTGGTTATACACCACCGGAGCAAATGGAGGGCAAAGCGGTGGCGCAGTCCGATTTCTTTGCTCTAGGTCGCACCTTTGTCTACTTATTCACAGGCAAATCCCCCAACGATTTCGAGTCTCATCCCCGTACTGGCAAATTGCAATGGCGAGAGAGTGCGCCGCAGATGACCAAAGAATTAGCGGATTTAGTCGATTATCTCATGGCGACATTTCCCGGTCAGCGACCGCAAACGTCGGCGATGATTCGCCGTTGTATTGAAGAAATTATTGCTCCCCCCCCTTCCTTACCGCCACCGGCATCGATTCCGATCTTGAAGCGATCGCCAATTCAGTCCAAAGCCAAAGGACTGATGTCTCTGATTACTCAGTTATTGCCACTTTCAATTTCACCCAATCCCTGGGAAAAGGTTAAGCTGCGCCGGACTCTTTCTGGACATACGGATGAGATTCGTGCCATTGCCATTAGTCCAGATGGTAAGACGTTAGTCAGTGGCAGTTATGACAAAACGATTAAACTGTGGGCATTACGCCTCGGCAAACCCTTACATAACCTAACTGGACATAGCCACCGCGTAACCTGTGTGGCAATTAGTCCAAATGGTCAGATTTTAGCCAGTGGCAGTTCTGATAAAACCATCAAGCTGTGGTCACTCAGCACCGGAAAACTGATCAATACGTTTATTAATCGTGCTGACCGAGTGCGGGATATTGTATTTAGTCCCAACGGTCAGATCTTAATTAGTAGTGGGGACTGTGAAATTAAACTCTGGGCAGTACGGACAGGCAAACTCCTACGTATTTTAGCCGGAAACTCCAATTCAGTCCGAAATATTGCCTTTAACCCGGATGGTCATAGTTGTGCCGTGGGCAGTTTGAATGGCACCCTAGAATTGTGGAATCCTCACAATGGTAAACCACTACTCACGTTTACCAATCAATCTATGAGCATTACCTGCCTAAAATTTAGCCCAGATGGTCTGATGCTTGCTAGTGGTAGCAGTCGGGCGATAACACTCTGGAATCCCCAAACGGGTAAATTATTACGGACATTTGCTCCTGAGTCACCTGGCGTAGCGGCTTTGGCATTTAGTCCCGATAGTCAAGTTCTCGCTAGTGGAAGTGGTTTGCTTATTGAACTATGGGATGTTCAAAAAGGTCAACGATTAACCAAGCTCTCAGGACATTCCCAACCCGTTCGTTCTCTAGGATTTAGTCCCCATGGAGATCTTCTCGTCAGTGCGGGGAGCGATCGCAAAATTAAACTGTGGCAATCGGTTTGAAAGGGAGGTTCGTAGTCAGGGCTTTAGCCTAGACTTTCTTGGCAGGAGGCGTCAACCCAACCTACTGGACTGACACAGCTAAAATGGTGGAATAGATTTGATCATTGAATCGGGCGCAAGGGTGGTGCACCTACGGTTCCTTCATGCAAGGTTAATCCGTCAAATTAGGTGTGCTACGCCAATACGTTGTCCATAGTTTTCCTATGTTAGGTAGAGAGCGCTCTTTACCCAATTAATTATCCCTAAGCTGTGGTAGGGAACATTGCCATACCCTATTATAACCGTCGCTTCACTACGATATGAAATCGCTGGCGCGATCGCATCTTCCGCCTACCCTCCCCAAAGCCTGTGAAGCCAAGCGATCGCGCCAGGGAATCACACCTACGATTCAATCCACCATGATCTGTCGCCTCAAAAGACTCATCATTTCTCCCGAAGCACCATAAGGAATCGGTGGACTCCATTCCCTCACCTCCGCAAACCGTAAGCGATGCAGCGTTTTGATAATGCAGTTGATCCCTTTATGGGAACCGATAACCATCACCTTAATAAATTCTTTCCCGGAAACTGGATCTGTAGAAGCCTGAATAGAAACCTCAGCAGAGGGCAATTGATTGTCATTCGGCACAAAGTACGCTTGCATTTGAGTTCACCTAGTTGAATTTAGTGTGGTCTCAGTAGACTACATCAAATCTAGCAAAATGTGGTCGTATAAGACAACATTTACTTGCTCACCATCCTCTGACACGATTAGAGGCATGGGAAAAGCGGGACAAGCTCTCAGGCAAACATTAGACACATACGGCATCAGTCAAAACAAGCTAGCCGTAACCTTGGGAGTTGATCGTTCGATGATTTTCAAGTGGTATCACGAGAAAAGAGATCCCACGGCTGAAACCGTGGTGCAGATTGCTGAGGCACTTCATAGCCTCAATCCTGATGCAGCAGCAGAATTTATCCGATTGTACGTGGGTGATTTCCTCAAGAGTGATCAGGAAGGTTGAAGGGAAGCGACTCCTGCACCTCCACACTCCTACCATCAGCGATTCGCTTTGGAGCTACGATAGAAAAGTTAGATGTTGTTATGAAGTGGACTTTTATGCTCAGTTTTAAGAAAAAAATTGTGACTGATGAAGCGATGCGTCCTGTTGCGGTGTTGATTGATTATCAGGACTGGCAGAAAATTGAGCAATTATTAGAGGCTTATCAATTACAACAAAAACAAGAATTTAATTTAAACCAGTATGCAGGTGTGATTCAATTAACTCAAGACCCTTTGGAGTATCAGCAGCAAATGAGGGATGAGTGGCATTGACGCAGAATTTAATTTTACTGGATACGAATGTAGTTCTGTACTTCTTAGGGGGGCGTTTAACTAACCCGTTACCGTCAGGACAATATTTTGTGTCAGTGATTACTGAAATTGAATTGTTATCCTATCCCAGTCTCAGTTCAGATGAAGAAGTACAGATTCGGGATTTCTTAGCTAAGATTATAGTGGTGGAACTTGAGAGTAGTATTAAGGATTTAGCAATTACATTTCGGAGACAATACAGACTGAGGCTTCCTGATGCAATAATTGCTGCAACTGCACAAGTTTTAAATGCAACATTGTTTACCAATGATGTGAGATTGGCTAATTTGACCGAAATTCACACTCAGTCAGTGCAGATAAGGTGACGGATTTCCCTTGCACTCGTACCTGTTCCCATCCCCCAGCGGCTTCCACCACATGGGCGCAAGTAAGCAAATAACCGTCAGACGAGACAAAAAATCTCGTCCCCCGGATAATACCATCCTCAGCCGCCGCGATCGCAACTGTCCCGCTTTGCCTGTTCCCAACTCATCAGGCTTGACAACCGTTTCTACTTGTTCATCTTCCAACTCACTTTAACCTTAAGGGTTGCTGTTCCATTTTCAAGGCGAGTTATGACTCCGTAGATGCGGAATAGTTGCTAGCAGGAAATTTTTTATTCAGGGCTAACTCAGCCAACATGGGTTAACAAAAGATAACCTGCGTCATAACCCTAAAACCCATCTAAGCAAGTTTGTATTTAATCGTTTGTTGGTCCAGGTATTGACGTACTCCCTCGCTCATCTGTAGCAAGTTGGGTTCAACTTTTTTGCTCAGGAAATCCTCAACCACTGATGCAACCTTGTTTTTTAGTAACGGTGGGACTCCTTGAATCCGCTTGGGATCAATCCTTATTTCGCCACGACTCTCAATCAACGTCTGACCACGATCATTCAAAAAGCGATTCTTGCCAGCGCAGTGGACGGCTTCGGTAAAGGCGTGAGTCTTGATACTCCATGCCAGAGTATAATCTGACTCATTCCAGGTGTTATATTCTGTCCACTTCAGCATATCTTTGCTCAGCAGTGTTCTAACAGGGGCTGGAATCTCGCCACCACCGTGCCACTCATTGACGGTGTGAATACATGCATTTTCTTGATAACGAGACCTCACCTCAATGTTCCGAACATTAGTCATATAGGGAATTAACTCCATTAATCTGTCACGGTAGGTGGCAAAGACAATGGAACGAGAAAAGGGGATCTGGATATCGGTAGAGATAATCATGGATAGCTCTGATGGTTGATTCTTCATAGATTGTAAGATTAAGAGCCTAGATTTAACCTCTCCTCTAGGACTTATTTCCATTTGTCAGTTCAAAACTATCCTTTGGGTAATCGTGCAACTAACTTGGGGATGAAACTCGATAGGATTTAACCAAGGGTTGAGATTCAACTTGGCTACCATTAATCTTATTATTAAGCTTTCATGAGGTCTTCATGAAGCTTTCATGAAGCTTGTGTGAAACCCTAGATAACTCTTGACACTCCCACCCAAAAATTTGTAGTCGTTGAGAAGGGATGGTTGATTGTTCCTCGCATCAGAACCCAGTCGCCAGTCAAAACGAGAGTGGAGAGACAGGCATAAGTCTTATCAGCCACAGGAACGAAAACCATCGCTCAATCGTATCTACCCTGGTGAGTTATTATGCTTTTGGTTTTATTGATAACCTTAACAATCACCTTCGCAGCAATTTGTGTGGTTGTTAACACAACAGAAGAAATCGTCCAGCTAGCCGCAGTGTTTACCGCCATGATTTGCCTGTTTGTTAGCCTCGTTCTTGCCCCTGTGTGGCTCAAGGTGTTAATTGTGCTAGCGCCCATGGTGATAAAGAAGCTGGCAATCGCTGGTATTAGCGTCACACACTGATAAGTCTCATGCCTTATGCATAAGCCTGTTGGCAGGGATGCTCATTTCCTTTAAGGGGATACTCCGGAAGAAATACCCGCCGCTATTACTCTTAAACAGGCAGAAGATAGAATAGTATTTTTCTAATATCTCATATATATTCTATAAAATTTTAACCTCTATTAAATCCAATATATATTTTCAATACTAAAAAATAGTTAATAGTCTAATAAAAAATAAAACTATATTAAATTACATTAATTTCAAAATTTAAGCATAAATTTGAGTAAAAATAAAGTTACCACATGGCGCAAACATGATGTTAGAATTGTGCCATCCTCCTTTCATGCTTTAGCCTAAAGATTAAAACTCGTTTCCTTAAAATGGCTTTGGTGATTTTCGGCTAGGGACTTGGGAATAATAAACTCAAGCGGGTTTTTAATCCATTTATTTTAATAGTTTGACAGATGCAATTTAAGAAATTAGCGCTGATCTTCATGACAGTTACCTTACTCGTAGGCTGTGTACTGAGCATACTATCCGTGCGTTCAGAAAACACAAATGCCAAGCGTTCGGCAAAAATCGCCAATAAAACCTCACCCCCCGTCATCCCACCGCCTCTGGAAACGGCGCTTGAGGAGTTGCGTGTGATCAAAATCAAAATTGAAGGTGATATTCATCCCAAAGAATATGGCGAAGATATACGTGATCTGACACCCATTGTCGAAAATGCCTACGGGGACGCTGAGATTCTAGCTACTGTTAAATCAGCGTTAGCCGGACATCAATTAGCGGTTCAATTCTGGGAGTGCGATCGCGTTTTTGGGTATGATGAACTCTTCCAATGCCGAGATCAAGTCCTCCAAGCCGTCTTCCAAAAATATCCCGACATCGCTGCCCAAGCGAAGGCAGCCGTTGCCAGCGAAAATCTAACTTACATGAGCGCTGGACTGGATGAAAATTCTGTGTTAGAGGCAATTTGGGAAAAGACGGGTACGGATACGGAAACGGCACTGCAAATGAGTAATCCAACTTCCTTGACCGCAGAAAATCAACGCCAAAATGAATAATTCTCCTCAGCACGGGTTAATGTGAACGGTGAGGATCGTCATTTATTATTTAGGACTTGCTGCACAAACCAAAAACTCTTAGATTTCAAGCTTTTGAGCTTTATAAACAATCCATCAGATACAAGGGAAAGCATCTGTTGCTTATCCAAATCATTGCATCACCATCAGGAAAAATGTACCCCTGCTCCCCACAGCACTTATTCAGCAAGCCCTATTTATCATTGGTAAGGGTTTGAGGCTCATGAAGCGCTACTTTCCCAAAGCCACAATTGCATTTTGACCCCCAAAACCGAAACTCCAACACAATACCTGGCGAACCTTGTGCCGACGTGCTTGGGTTACCAAATCTAAATCAAACTCTGGTTTGCCCAATCCCACACAAGGTGGTAATATCTGATCTTTAAGTGCCATCAAACAAAACGCGGTACCCATCGCGCCAGAAGCACCTAAGGTATGACCCGTGGCTCCCTTGGTTGAACTTACTGCCACTCCATGGGGAAACAAATAGTCGATTAACTGGGCTTCATTTTCGTCGTTTAACCGAGTCCCTGTACCATGAGCGTGAATATAGTCAATTTCAGTTGGGGAAAGATGACTTCGGTCTAAACATTGCTGGATTGCGCCTATCGCACTCTTGCTGCTTGACTTTGGCGTAGTAACATGGTATGCATCACAACTAAATCCAACACCTAATATTTGCCCATAAATTGGCACACCACGACTTAACGCCAATTCTGCTGACTCCAAAACCAAAACCGCCCCGCCTTCTGCCAACACTAAACCGTCCCGTCGTTGGTCAAAGGGGTAAGCCCCTGTTTTTGCCAAAGCCCCCATTTTGTCAAATCCTGCCAACGTTAACCGGGTAATCGGGGCTTCCACCGCACCCGCAACAACCCGTTGACATTGACCCGTTTGGATGAGTTCAAACCCCCGTGCGATCGCCCAAATTCCCGTTGCACAAGCTGCCATTGGTGCGATTACAGGTGCCCTAGAGCCTATTTGACGAGCCGTTGCGATCGCGGCTTGGTGTGGCAATGTCTCTAACCAAGTCTCTCCCTTGAACCAAGGGGAATGGGGACGAGAAAATAGCTTCCCTACCCCGCCACTTCCCGGCTCTGCTGCGGCTCTTGCCAACTCTTCCCAAGACGCCTGACAGCCACGACTCGATCCAATCACCACACCACAATTCGGCATCGGTGTCTGAAGATCGGCATCGGCGAGAGCATCGGCTACGATGAACTGAGTCAACGTTGTTAAGGAACTTGGTACGCGATCGATTAGCGCCAAGGGTCGAACGGGTAATTCTGGAAAGGGTTGATAGGGAAGAATCCCCGACTCACCATTAAGCAGTCGTCGCCAACTCTGTTCTAAACCACCTAATGCTGAGATTAGACCAATACCTGTAATAACAACCGAATGCAAACCCAAATTTTGACCTTCCTGCGGTGACTGAACCGACGCTCTAGAAGGGCGGGCGCGAGTTAAGTTATTGGTTTTCTCCAAAACGTTATCCGTAAAACCCGCCCCTACACCTGGGCTTCCCTTGCCCAGCCTGGTGTACTAAGGAGATTCTTTTGTCTCAGACTCAGGTCGTTTCAGGTTTTCCAGCCCTTGGGTGACTTCAGCTGACTCGATGCGATCGCCAACTTGGATAGTCTCTACAACATCCATGCCATTTTTAACATAGCCGAACACCGCATAATTTCCATCCAAAAAAGGCAGATCCGCCAGCGCGATATAAAACTGGGACGACGCTGAGTCTGGCATCGATGAACGTGCCATCGCCACAGCACCACGAGTATGACGTAACTGCGGATCAACAGAAATCATGCCTGCTTGCTCAAACGTTTTGCTATAGATGGGATCTTGAGCATCCTTTGGCTTGATTTCTAAAGGAATGTAACGAGGCTGCTCAGTTTTCGGGTCGATAAAACTCCCGGTTCCCAGACGCTCTACCGGAACATTGGGGTCTTTCCCTTGGGGATCACCTCCCTGAACCACAAAGGGTTGAGGTTCACGCACCACTCGATGAAACACTAAGTCATCATAAAAACCCCGATCTACCAAATCGACAAAATTCCCTGCTGTAATCGGGGCATTTGTGCCATCAACTTCAATGGTAATCGGAGAATCTTTAACAGTTAAAACGACGGTTGCTTTTCCCTCTAATTTGGGTAAGTTGTTAATTTGAGGATTAGTGACCTGAGCTACCGCCGTCCCATTTGTTGCTGATGTTGAGGAATCCGTCCTGTTTTGGGATGCCTCATTTGACGTACTACAAGCTCCAAGACTTACGGCAATAATCATTACCACCACGAGGAGCCAGCGCCGGACGATTACTTGCATATTTATTAACCCTACCTTCTTGTAGCTTGCGCTACTTAATCATTTTGACGCATCAGACGCTTACCTTGCCGCCGAAAGTCAGCTTCTGATGTCTCAAGCTAACTCATATATCTTTGATAGATAAAGCTTACAGTCCTTCTAGGGGGACAGCGAGGAAACGAGCGAGTTCTGCACCTTGGTTTTCCAGTTCCGATAGGGGCAAAGGCTGTCCCACACGAGTGAGTGGAACATCCCGGCGATCTTTTACGCGCAGGTAGAGAGTGCGGCTGGGATTAAGCCCTTCTCTGATCTCAACTTTGATTGATTGCACATCCTCAAGGCGGCAGCTAAACTCTACCTGGCGGTTTTTGCCAGGAAAGCCCCAGCGAAAAACTTTAACCATCCCGGTGTCCTTGTTGAACTCATTGTATCCGCCGCCAACATCCCACAAGATCACTAGCCATAGGTAGAGTCCCAAGAGCAAACCGGCAATACCATAGAAGCTCATGGCAATCCCTTGAGGGATAAACTGTAAACCTCTGGTATCACCTACAGGCAGGAGATCGAGCTGAAAATAACTGGAAAGTCCGGCTAAAAGAAATCCTGTACCGCCGAGCGAGGCAACCACCGCCCACCAGTAGTTGCTCAACCGCCGAGAACCTAAAACAGATTGACGCAGTACAAGGTTCTCTTGTTGGGTTGGGGTGACTGTCATAACATTATCCTGTTGCTTCACTCTCTTCACTCTCAGAATGGGCGTAAATACGCTTCGCCTATTACTATGCCATTTTTAGTGACTCCTGTGCTGAGCGGTGGCAATTCTGAGTCAGATGTATCAATTTGTAAATTTTTGTCCCGCTACTATTATGGTATGGAAACATTGAATCCCCGATTATCCCTAGCGAAAATAGAGGAATCGTGTAAAAATATGGTAGTTTAAGAAAAATTAAGTCCACGCCAGTTCAATGGCGAGCTGGTAAAGCTAGGGTGCTTGGCACACCCTGTATTCAGGCAAAGTTAGTCATGCCGACTGACTTTCTCACAAATTCCCAGTCTATCGCTGTGGAACTGTCAAGCGAAAAATCCTTGTAAACCCTTAATGTAAGAGGATTTGAAACGATGACCATAGCTGTCGGACGCGCTCCCAGCCAAAGAGGATGGTTTGACTCACTCGATGACTGGCTCAAGCGCGATCGCTTTGTATTCATCGGTTGGTCAGGTATACTCCTGCTCCCCTGCGCCTACTTGGCTGTTGGGGCTTGGCTAACCGGCACAACCTTTGTCACATCTTGGTATACCCACGGTTTAGCCTCTTCCTACTTGGAAGGCTGTAACTTCCTCACCGTTGCGGTTTCCACCCCCGCCGATACCTTCGGTCATTCCTTACTGCTATTGTGGGGACCTGAAGCTCAAGGTGACTTCACCCGTTGGTGTCAAATCGGTGGGCTTTGGTCATTTACCGCCCTGCATGGTGCCTTTGGCTTAATTGGCTTTATGCTGCGGCAATTTGAAATTTCCCGCGTGGTCGGAATTCGACCCTACAACGCCATTGCCTTTAGTGGACCTATCGCGGTATTTGTCAGCGTATTCTTGATCTATCCCTTGGGGCAATCCTCTTGGTTCTTTGCTCCCAGCTTTGGCGTAGCCGGAATCTTCCGCTTCTTGCTATTCTTCCAAGGGTTCCACAACTGGACACTCAACCCCTTCCACATGATGGGAGTGGCAGGTATCTTAGGTGGAGCGCTGCTTTGTGCGATTCACGGTGCAACCGTAGAAAACACCTTGTTTGAAGATGGTGAAGGGTCAAATACCTTCCGGGCGTTTAACCCCACCCAAGCCGAAGAAACCTATTCAATGGTAACGGC
>NZ_JAVJRX010000061.1:0-15659 GCF_040219735.1 Coleofasciculus sp. G1-WW12-02
CATCGTCGAAGGAATTAACAATAGATTAAAGGTAATAAAACGTTGTGGTTTTGGATTTACCAATTTTTATAACTTTGAAAAAAGAGCTTTATTGTTTTGGCATTTAGTTGATAGTTTAGCATAATAAGTACCGAAGAACCGTATTCCTCGTCCTTACTTACCCTTAGCGCAACAACTCTATCAATGGTTAGTTGCACCCGTTGAATCGGAGTTAAATACGCAGGAAATTAATACAATTGCCTTTCTCGTGGATAGCGGTTTGCGTTCACTACCCATGGCAATTTTACATGATGGAAATGGGTTTCTATTGGAGAGATACAATATTAATTTAATGCCTAGTATCTCTTTAACCGATACTCGCTACGTGGATGTGAGAAATCTGGAAGTCTTGGCGATGGGGGCGTCTGAATTTACTGACCAAAATCCGTTACCCGCTGTCCCGGTGGAATTATCGACAATTACTGAGAAACTTTGGTCGGGTGAATCGTTTCTTAATTCTGCGTTTACCCTAGACAACCTGAAAGCAGTTCGCAATCGAACTCCCTTTGGTATCCTTCACTTAGCCACCCACGGTGAGTTTAAATCGGGTAAACCGGAAAACTCTTATATCCAGTTTTGGGATACTAAGCTATCCCTTGACCAAATCCGAGAACTGGGGTTAAGCAATCCACCTGTGGAACTGATGGTATTAAGCGCCTGTCGCACGGCTTTAGGGGATGAGGAAGCTGAGTTAGGATTTACTGGGTTAGCGGTACAAGCAGGGGTAAAATCAGCTTTGGGAAGTCTTTGGTATGTCAGTGATGAAGGAACATTAGGATTAATGACCACATTTTATTCCCAGTTAAAGCAAGTTCCGATTAAAGCTGAAGCCCTGCGACAAGCACAGTTAGCGATGATTCGGGGTGAGGTGCGATTAGAAAATGGTCAATTGGTTACTCCGGATGGTACGATTCTTTTACCGCCCCAGTTAGCGGATTTACCCGATAAAGAATTGACTCATCCTTATTATTGGAGTGCATTTACTTTAGTGGGGAGTCCGTGGTAAAAAGTACAATTGACTTATTACTTTTTCAATGCTTGCGAAATCGCCCCTTCTAATTCTCGCTTACTCAGCTCAGTGATAATAAACACTTCTTGAACCGTTTTGCCAGAGCGAGCAATAATCTTATGTCCACCGCGAATGGGTACAGACACTTTTAACTCTAAGCGAGGACGATGACTCCTGGCTCGTCCAATGACAGCCGGCGTAATCGTTTGAATCCCAGTATAGGTAGTGAGACGTTCCAGAACCGGAATCAACCCTGGTAAGTGAGTTGAGTGATTCCAAACTAATCTGCCGCCATTAGACTTACCCATGATAAATTGCTGTACATCTAAATTGCATATCGATTAATTTTGTAATTTTGAGCAGAATGATTACCACCCCACCCCAACTTCCAGACGTGCCATGGCACGTCTGGAACATTGTCTTCCTAGCCTTCATTACGCCGCCTCCAGGGGAGCCATAGTTAATCCAGCCCGACTTAGCTGTTGGTGATAGAGTTCGGCTTGTTCCTGAGGACCAACCCAAACAATGGCTTGACCTTCAAAGTGAACCTGATTGGTCAGTTTCCAAGCATGATCACTGTTCATTCCCGGAATATACTTTACCAAGCAGTCATGGACGTGCTGAAAGGTATTGAAATCATCATCGAGAACAATCACCTTATAGTTCGGATAAAGCTTGCGGGTAACTTGACTCGATTTTTCAGGAGCTTGAGTTGGTGCAGCAGATGTCGCTGAACGAGCTGCTGAAATTATCACAGTCATAGGGCTTTTAACAAAATTCTGCTAAAAAAATTCAAAAACGCATCTTCCTAGTTTACCGCAGTTTGGGATTAGTTACTCATATTCATCATGGACGTCCACCAGAGAACCCCATCAACCAGATAAAATCCGCTGATTAGTAAAAACAGGCAATTCGATGTTCCCTGTTCCCTTTACCTAAGCCCTGAGTTGGGCAAAACCTCCATTCCATTAGGAGTTTGTAGCTTTTGTATGACAAACTCTTGATTGACCAAAGCTTGAGGATGAGCTGGATTCAATTCTAATGCGGTTTGCAAGGCTTCCAGGGCTTGGGGATATTGCTCTAAAAACCGCAATGCAATGCCTTTCCCTGCCCAAAAATCAGCATTCTCTGCATTGATTGCGATCGCGCGATTGTAAGTATTCACGGCATCAGGGTAGCGATTTAATGCCATGAGTACCAGCCCCTTATTATACCATGCCGCCGCCGAATCTGGATTAATCCCAATCGCTCGCTCCGCTGCTGTGTTCGCCTCTTGATAACGTTGCATACGCCAATATAAGGCACTCAGATTCACCCAAATCTCTGCCAGAGTCAAGGTATCCCCCACATTCGCATCCCCTAAGAGCGCCTGTTGATAAGCCGCGAGGGCTTGATCATACTGTCCCAATGTGGTCAGAATTCGGGCATAGTTAAACCAAGCTTTCGAGGAATTGGGGTTAATATTAATCGCCTGTTCTGTCGCCCCTAGCGCCTCTTCAAATCGCCCCATAAACCACAGTGTCGCCCCCCGACTACTCCAGGGATCAGCATAGTCTGGATTGAGTGCTACCGCCCGATTAGCCGATGCCAAAGCCTCTTCAAATCGCCCCAAACCTGTCAGCGCATCCGCCCGATGACTCCAAGCATAAGCCGCACCTTCTTTTCCCCAACGCCCATCTCCCTCTTGAATGGCTTGATCGCAAGGGGCTAGGGCGTCTTCATATTGACTCAGTTGATTGAGCGTGGCACATTGATTGGCTAAGGCTAAAGCATAATTGGGGCTAATTTTTAGCGCCCATTCCTGAGAGGTTAATGCTTCACCGGGTTTACCAATAATTAATAAAACTTTACCTTGTTCCGTCCAAGCGGTTGCATCCTGGGGATTAATTGCCAGAGCTTGATCATAAGAGTCGAGGGCGGCGTCATACCGTCCCAACTGAGCCAAAATTTTACCGCGATTTGTCCACGCGATCGCGGGATTTTGATTTCCCCAATCCCCATTGACTTGTAATGCGCGTTCACAGGAGGTGAGGGCGTCATAAGTCCGATCTAATTGGGACAATAACAGACACCGTTGCGCCCAAGCCAGGGAATAATTCGGATTACTTTGAACCGCTAAATCAAATGAAAATAGCGCCTTTTCCCGTCTCCCTTGTCCCCAATTGGCTAATCCTTGATGATACAACGCATAAGCCCGCGTCACTTCATCCCAGTTTTCATCAATTTGCAAAGCCGTTTCACAATCAGTCATCGCGGCTTCATAGTTTGCCAATTGAATGTGCGCCGCGCAGCGCTTTGCCCAAGCTTCAGAATGTCTCGGTTCAAGGCGAATAACCTGACCATAAGAGGCGGCGGCTTCGGCATAATTATCTAATGCCCGTTGAATATCACCTCGATCAATCCAGGCTTGAGGTTCATTGGGATTCAACGCGATCGCTTGATCACAGGCTTCTAGGGCTTGTTCATAATTTTTAGCATCTTTTTGGGTAGCACAAAGGCTAGCCCAGTAACTAAAATCTTGTAACTGTAATCCCTCTTCATTTTGGGCGTTTATACTCTGGGGGGAAGAAATACTCACCCAGAAACAGGTACTTAGAAAAATCGAAATAATTTTGTCATTTGTCATTTGTCATTTGTCGTTTGTTAATTGGTGACTCGTGACTGGGGATTGGGGATTGGGGATTGGGGATTGGGGATTGGGGAGTGGGGATTGGGGATTGGGGATTGGGGATTGGGGATTGGGGATTGGTGACTCGTGACTGGGGATTGGGGATTGGGCGAAGCATTCGCGCTCTTGTGTTAGCAGAAATCCGATACATTGGGGCGCGAATGCTTCGCCCCTACAAATTGGCTTCCCCATCTTCCTGTTCCCTGTTCCCTATTTGCGACAATTATCACAATGCCCACATTTTAATCCCATCGCCTCCTTCTGGAACCCAAACGCTTTTAATAAAAACTGCCAACGACATTGGCGAGTTGTCAGGTATTGTGTCATCAGTTTCTGTACCTGAACTTGGTGGGAACTTAATTGAGCCAAAGCGCGGGAATCTGGGGATGGGTGTTTGTGATAGTGAAATGGATCTTGCCATTCCAATTGTTCAGCACTGTGCAGCAGAGCTAATGCGACTTCACCCTGGCGAAATTCCTGGGAGACGGCGGCTACATTCCCCTGTTCGGGTAGCTTTTTGACTAAGCGTTGTGCCTGTTGGTATTGCGATCGCATCTGATCGACAAAAAACTGACGCTTTTGCTTATCCTCTGAATTTAACCACCCCGTTGGCTCACTGATCAACGTCAGCGCGTCTGCGGGTTTGCCATCTCGTCCGCCGCGACCGACTTCTTGGATATATTCTGATAATAATTGGGGGGGCTGAAAATGTACCACCCAACGTACATTGGGTTTATTGATTCCCATCCCAAAGGCGCAAGTACAAACCACAAATTGAGTTTTGCCACTCAACCAAGTCTGTTCAACATCTCGGCGTTCCTGGGAACTTAACCCGGCGTGGTAGGGGGATGTAGCATAACCCCGTTCCCCAAACCATTGGGCTAATTCCTCACTATCTCGCCGCGAACGGACATAAACTAACCCAGATTGGCGATTTCTGGCTTGAATGAACTGTAACATCTTCTGGCGGCGTCCGCGTGGTGTCCAGACGATTTGCACGTCTAGGTTGAGATTTTGGCGATAGGGGCTGATTAAAAAGGCTTGGGGGTGTTTTAATTGCAACACCTTACTGATGGTGTCTTGGGCGCTAGGATCAGCCGTCGCCGTAAATGCCGCGATCGGGATTTGGCTGCCGGGGGGTTTAGACTTGAGTAGGGTGGGTCGTACTGCGCCTAGACGCCGATACGCGGGTCGAAAGGTATCACCCCATTGGACGAGACAATGTGCTTCATCTAGAATTAATCCATTAATTTTTAGATTGGGTTCGTGGAGTCGTTCCCAGACGGGCGCACTTAATAGGGTTTCTGGCGAGAGGTAGAGTAATCGGAGTTGCTGGTTTTCTAGGGCTTGCAGGGTGTGTCGTCGTTGTTGCGGGGCTAATTCGCTATGTAACAGGGCGGCGGGTAAGTTGCGATCGCGTAATTCCTGTACCTGATTTTCCATTAGAGCAACTAATGGTGAAATCACCAAGGTTAATCCGGTTTGTAAGAGGGCGGGAAGTTGAAAACAAATCGATTTACCACCACCTGTCGGTAAGACAATCAGTGCATCTCGCCCTTCCAAAATACTCCGAACAATCTCACCTTGAGGCGGGCGGAAATTATCATATCCCCAGATTTTTTTAAAGGCGATGCGGACATCGTTCCAGGATGTTGTTTCGGTAATGCTCATGGGTATAGAGAGACGTTAGGGATAGTTGTAGATATCTGAACCTGATCCTTGTTTGTCTTTATAGGTTATATTTTTACTGACTCAGGGAACAATGCTTTAGGGTTCGCTAGTCAGTCACTACACTAGCATAAGCCTGTTTCTATCACATTCTATAAAGTTAGATTAAACTTTTGGTGAATATTAGTTATAATTTTACATTACTAAAAGTAAAATATCTCTAACTTTAAAGATTGCTTCATTTTTAAACAAAATATGATTCTGTATCTTTGGGTTGCAGGGTAAAATGTGATCACAAGTGATCAGCTGTTCGGCATTTAAACCTTGATGTCAAAAATTGCTCTCATCCTTGGTGTGCGAGCATCTTGCTCGCTACTAATACCAACAAGAATGGAATCCTTGTCAGGGGTTTGAGGTGTAGGGGTATGCCCATTAAAGGCGTGAGAGCTGGCAAATGCATCCCCTTTATCCGGACGAAGGGGTGTTACGTTTTGCGTTTGAACGACTTCCCCTGCTTCCAGACGTACCAATTGCCTCTTTCTACATGGCTGCCGCTGTTTCTTCTATTGAGAATTTAGCCAAGGTTTTGATCGACTTGTTTGAGTGCTATTTCCAGATCTGTGGTGAGCTGTTGAGCACCTTTTTTAGCCGACTGGGTGCAATACTTGGCTACATCTAAAGGAGATCCAATATTAATCTGAATATCAGAACCCCGATGAGGAATGGGTTCGCTATAACGGATGCTAACAGGTACAATTTTTAATCCCAAACCGGGTTGATTGGATTCGGCTTGCAGGGCAATTCTCGCCATACCGGGTTTAAGTGGATTAACCTCACCATGTCGAAAAATATTACCTTCGGGAAACATCACCAGTGCTTCGCCACGACGCAGGAGTTCAACACTATGCCGGATACTGCTGATTCCCGGGTGTTTCGTATTCACCGGAAACCCACCCAGGCGCCGGATAAACCAACCTTGTAATCCTTTAATTTCATCTTGCGACACCATAAACCGCAAATCCCTTCCTGTGACAGGTTTCCCAGCGGCATAAGCTATGGTTAACCCATCCCAACGCGATCGATGGGTAGGTGCTAGAATAACTGGACCAGTTTTGGGAATATTGTCTTGTCCAGTAACTTGCAGCCGCCCAAAATAAAGGGGCATGAGGATACGACGCCCCAACGGATAGAAGATTGAGGTTAACCAAGGGGAAACACTGGAGTTAACGGGAACTACTTTGGCGGAATTAACCGTCTTTAGATCGGGTTTGTCCAAGGTTGAGGACGTTTGGTTCTGTTCACGGGATTGGAGTTGCATCATAGGGGATTCAGTTTTTGCTGTGTTTCGACTCTCCACTTTTACCTTATGAGGTCTGACAACCCCTGTCGTCTACTGAAGGGACAGTTCTATTAATGTCATGGTTAAGGGTTGATTATCGCTCGCGCTGGCGTCGTTGGGCAAACCAGGATTGAAGTTGCCCTCGACACTCTGATTCCATAATGCCAGCAAGGACAGGTAAGTGATGGTTGGAGTAAGCGCTATCGGGAATATTGGCAACGGTTCGGATTGTGCCAGTTTTGGGTTCATCAGCACCGTACACCAGCAAACCTAGCCGCGCCAAAATGATCGCCCCAGCACACATGGCACAAGGTTCTAAGGTGACGTAAAGGGTACAGGTGTTTAAATGCCAGGTTTTTAAGGCTTGACCGGCTGCACGCAAGGCGAGGATTTCCGCGTGGGCGGTAGGATCATGATCGCGTTCTCGACGATTTTCTCCGGTGGCGACGAGGTTATCCTGATTATCAATAATCACTGCACCAACGGGGACTTCCCCCGCTTCACCGGCAGATTGCGCGATCGCGAGAGCTTGATTCATCCAGTAGCGATGTTTTTGATAGGCAACTTGATTAATGGGGGGTAACATTTAGAGTAGATATATGAAGAAATTTTAAACAACCCTTGACGACTTTACTCTAGTGAGAATTAAAAGCGTGTACTCTCAGAATCAATCGAGTCATTCAGCGTCTGTAGCTTCCCCAGCTTTCCAGACGCGCCATGGCGCGTCTCTACATGCTTCCCCTCACCACAATACTTATTCAGAAAGCCCTAACTATTGGGTTTTTCTGGTGCTGTGGATTATTTTACTTGTACCGTCTCTCACTGGATGTGGGATTAGTCCCAAGACAGAAGCTGGGGCGCAACCCAAACCCCTTGGTGCAGAAGAGAAAACCAGTACAGCCGTGGATGTCGCGATCGCACAAACGGGATGGGTGTTAGAACCAATAGAATATACAGGTCGAACTCAACCCCTGCGGGATGTCTCACTGCGATCTCAAATGGAAGGGCGAGTGTTGAACCTCAATGTTGATATCGGTGATCCGGTTAAACAAGGACAAATTTTAGCTCAGATTGATGACGCCTTATTGCAAACGGCTGTAACTGAAGCACAAGCCGAACTCGCCGCCCTAAATTCAGAAGTCGCCCGCGCTCAAACTCAGGTGGGGAATGCCCAAGCCAGGGCAGAACAAGCCCGGTTAGAATTGCAGCAAGCTAAAGTAGATGCGATACGGCTACAAAACCTAGCGCAAGAGGGAGCAATTTCTCGCCAAGAAGCAGAATTAGCCCAAACCGCCGCCGCAACCGCCCAACAAAACCTACAAGCCACCCTTAAGCAAATTAGCACCGAACAACAAGCTGTCGCGGCGGCGCAAGAACGAGTGAAGGCGCAGCAAGCAATTTTGGCTCAAAATAAGGAACGTCAATCCTATTCTTTACTCGCCTCCCCGATTAACGGTGTGGTATTAGAACGAGTCACCGAACCAGGAAATCTAGTTACACCGGGAAGTGAACTTCTCAAGTTAGGGGATTTTACTCAGGTGAAGGTAGAAGTTCGGGTTTCAGATAGAGAACTAGCGAATATCAAGGTGGGACAATCGGTAACGGTGAATTTAGACGCACTTGCCAATGAATCGTTTTCCGGAAAAGTGACCCGAATTTCTCCAGCAGCTGATAGTGAAGCCCTACAAATCCCTGTAGAGGTGACGATTCCTAACCCGAATCGTCAAATTGGTAGTGGACTTTTAGCACGAGTTAGTTTCACACCAAATACCCAAGCCCAAGTTGTTGTTCCGCAAACAGCGCTAGAGGTTAGCGGAGAGTCAAGGCGTGAAGATACTCAGATGGCGAAAACGAATCAGCCGACTCAAACATCAGAGAAATCAACGGTGTTTGTCGTGGTTGAAAATGGTGCTGAATCTACAGTTGAAGCACGTCAAGTAGAAATTAGCGATCGCGCCAAGGGTAGAGTGGCTATTGTATCCGGTTTAAAGCCAGGGGAACGGTTTGTAGTTCGCACTGATGCGCCGTTAAAGGATGGCGATACGGTTCGTTTGAGTATTTTATCAGTAAGCTCTTTGTAGGTTGGGCCCTTGGAACAAAACCCAACACCAACAAGCCACGGCGATTGAAATCGCTGCTACACAAACAAAGTTCGCCTACGCGGACTAAATTATAACGGGAGTATTTATATCATTTCCGGTCAAACACCGTGCATAAAAACACCTGAAACGATGGCACTGCTATATTAGTTCACGAAGCGTGGACTTGAGCTATTAGCCCGGAGTTTGAACTCCTCATCGAGTGTCGGGGCTATTCATTTAACACAACTTGTTTACAAACACAACCCAATCTGAATAGGTTTTCCCCTCAATCTCTCAAATAGTCTGATCACAGGCGTTACAGTTAATAAAATAGGCGCAATCTTAAGAAAAAACCATGTCTCAAACCCCGATTGAATCGGCTCCTGTTGATTTAGCTCTACCGCCAACCCAGTATGACTTACCCTGTGATGACGATATTCCCATGGAAACTCAGCGACATTTCCTGCAAATGCAAATGCTTAGGGATACTCTCGTCGCGTGGTTAGCTCAACGAGAGGATGGCTATGTTGGCGGTAATATGTTCCTTTATTTCAGTGCGGCTCAAATCAAAAACCAAGACTTTCGCGGCCCTGATGTCTTTGTCGTGTTGGGAGTTACTAAAGGGGAACGACTCAGTTGGGTTGTGTGGGATGAAGGCAAAGCACCGGATGTTGTAATTGAGTTAATTTCTGATAGTACAGCCACTAAAGATAAAACCGAAAAGAAACAAATTTACCAAGACAAGGTGAGAGTTCCGGAATATTTTTGGTACAATCCCTTTGATTCAGAAGATTGGGCGGGATTTAGTTTACAAGGTGGCGTGTATCAACCCATAGACTTGGATGAACAAGGGCGATTTATTAGCCAAGTATTAGGTTTAGCCTTAGTGCGTTGGCAAGGTTCCTATAAAGATATTCAAACAACCTGGCTGCGTTGGGCGACATTAGCGGGAGAGTTGTTACTCACTCCTGAAGAAGAGGCGGCGCAAGCTCAACAGCAGGCTGAACAAGCTCAACAGCAAGCTGAACAAGCTCAACAACGAGCCGAACAAGCTCAACAGCAGACTGAACAGGCTCAACAACGAGCCGAACAACTGGCTGAACGCCTACGAGAAATGGGAATTGATCCAGATGAAGTTTGAAAAGACTTAAGCCCTGAACTAAAGTTCTTACCTCAAAGCTTAAACCCGTTTTAACGGGTTCAAAGTCTTACCCCGTAGGGTGGGCATTGCCCACCAGCAGAAATGAAAGAATTTGGCAATCCTATCGCTCATCTGGTGGTTGTTGATGGGTTTGATGAAGCTGGATGATTACGGATTCGAGACCCTTGGAATGGCACTCGATATAAAATGGAAGAAGCAGAATTTTTGAATTATTGGAATACACGAGGCGTTTACTTGGAGAAAAACCTATGAAGACCAGTTTACTTTCAATTCAGCCTGTAGAAGGAACAAATGAATTTAAAGTTCTGATGTTGATTGGTGATAATCGCCAGCAATTTACTTTTACGGTTGAGCATCCTGAACAAGAATCATTTACAGTTATTGGTGGAGATATTGATTTCTGTAAGTTTTTCAGGTTCAATCAACATATATCAGCTAAAGTAGGGGATTTAGTCGGGCAATTTGAGCAGGGTAAAATCGTGGAATTACCTGTGAATGTGGGTGATTTTTATACTCCAGAAGCAGCGATGGAACGGCAAAGGGATTGCTGCCAAAGAGAACGGGTTTGATGATTCATCGTTGGATTTATTAGGACAATGTTCTATGTCACAGGATTTAGGCACAAACATCACATATTGTAGGGGCACGGCATTGCCGTGTCCCTACAGGTAGCAATCCATTAGGACAAACGATCTATTGTAAATTATTGTTCTTCAGGTAATTGTAATTCAGCGAAATGCTGCTTGCGTCGTTCTTCCATCACCTCAGTTCTAGGCAAATCCTCAATTGCTACTCCCTGATAAGCCAGCATCATGATATTGAGCATTAAAGAGAATTGAGCTAACTCTTGCAGTACACTATCCTCTATTATTAAGGTTCTCAATCCTATCAAGTCAACTGTGAGATTAGAGATTGTCCTTGACCCAACTTTTAAAGGCTTGAATGGCTTGGGTTCTGCCAGAACTTAGACTCTGCTGAACGTAACGATTGACTAATTCAATGATGGGGATATCTGGAAACGTAGGACTCGAGTCAGACTCTATATACTGTCCATCTGGCAAAACATTAATCTTTAGCTCTCCTCCTGCATATCGCCAGAGTTCCGGCACTCCTAGGATTTGATAATTATCCAAGTTTGTGCGAGAAGTTAGATCAATCTCTATCGCCAAGTCTGGTGGAGGATCTACTGTCAGATCAAGCCGATTTTTACCGATAATTAAGGCAGCATTTTGAATGTAAAAGCAAGCATCTGGTTCTACAGCTTGAGTCATGCACTCATTTTTTAAGGTTGTTGAACCTAATGATTCAAATACAATCTGTTGTGCGTCCAATAAAAATTTTACCATGTCGCCAATAATCTCTTTGGCTTTTTCATGTTCAGGAAGGGGAACCAGAATTTCTAATCGACCATTACTATAGGAAAGTCTCGCGGCGCGATGTTCTCCTAATTCCGTTAAAATCGTTTCAAATTGCTGCCAGCTCACATCCTCTAGTAGTAATTGATGTCCCGGTTGAACCTTTAATTGTCTTAACTCCAATAGCATGAGGATTCATCCTGTTTCTTGACAATATATCGACCTCGTAAAACACTAATTGCCGCATTCATTCCCTGACGACTCATTTCAAACATGGGTAATAAACGGGCAATTTCTCCAGCCGTGATATTTTGCCACCATTGATTTGGCGTTGGATTCAACCAAGCGCAATACCGTACTGACTGCTGTACCTGCTTAATCCATACTTTAGTGCTTTCAATCCGTTCTTGGTCAAAATTCCCCCGTGCGGCTCCTGCATCGCTGACAATCAGTACAGGGATGATTGAAAATTACCTTTATTGTAGCGATCGCGCTATGGGGCATCGCGTCTGCACGGCTAGCAGTCTTGAGATTTTTTGCCTTGCTTATTGGAGTATCTTTATCAATTTAATTTACCCAAACTCATAGCCTTGATTCACCCAGTAATGCCAATCGGCGATCGCCTGTTGGGTTTCTGCATCTGCCTCTACTGCCAGGGAAAAGAGCCATTATGTTGTTTGTGGATGAGGTGGTGGATATTCTCCGTTCATAATGAGTTGCTCGCGTTCGAGGATACGTTCTGGAAGGTTAAATTGTAGAATTTTAGCGGTTACGCGCCCTTGGGCAGTTAGTGGAATGATCGTTCCTCCATCTAGCCGGAAGTGGTCTGACCATTTCTGGAGACGGGGATTAAAAAAGGGGGTTAGCTGTTGTGTCTCAGGGTCGAGTGAACCGAGGTCAGTTCCTTTGAAGCGGTTGCAGTAAGGACAAGATAAAGCTAGGTTTTCAGCTTCAGTGATGCCATCATGTTTTTCGGCAATGATATGTTCCATTTCAAAGGCGAAAAGTGAAGCTGTTTGGGGAAATCGGCAATACTCGCATTGCTCTCCGGCGCGTTGAGTCACTAGCCGACGCAGAGTTGCTGATACATAACTCATGCTGCTGTTTGTAAGTGTTTGTAAGCATGAGCTTTTGCTAAACGCACCCAATGTTCTAGAAGCAAGTATCGATCAAGTTCGGCTTCTTCCGATCGCGAGAGTGTACCCGATTTATTGCGATCGAGCAGTTCGCTCATGCGGGTTTGTAAAGCAGGCGTGGGGCGGATGGCAAGGATAACTTCTGGACTGGGTTGACTAGCAAGCAGTTCGACGATCTGGAGTTCGTCTTGGTAGCCGATGGTTTCTGGGGGGGTAAGTTCCTCAATTGCGCGATCAAGGGCTTCTGGGAGGCGATCGCCCAATTGTTGCAGTTTTTCACCCAGGTGATCGGGGACTTCTAGGATAATTTGCATTGGCGGTAATGTATTGTTTAAGCTTGCTTTGATTGTAGCAGTAGGGGTAGGATGAGCCTAGGCAACCTCTCGCCCATTTCCTTGAAATCCTGCCATAAGTCCTGCAATTCTGACCAACAACTACTGCTCAACGCTTCCAGAAGATTGGCGTCCACGAACAAATCACCCAAGGGTACGCAATGATCCACGTCCAAAAGCCGCATTGTGCCATGCCAGGATTGGATATCATCATGGTGTTCGGGTCTAATTTCACCGTCAAATTAACCTTGGCTGTGCATTCCCATAAGCCAACTATAGCTTGCTTGCTGGCTTGCTGGGACATCTGTGAGTGCGATCGCGCTATGGGGCATCGCGTCTGCACGGCTAGCAGTCTTGAGATTTTTTGCCTTGCTTATTGGAGTATCTTTATCAATTTAATTTACCCAAACTCATAGCCTTGATTCACCCAGTAATGCCAATCTGCGATCGCCTGCTGCGTTTGTGCATCTGCTTCTGGAGCCTCTAGCTGAATCAACGGTACTGCTAGCGTATCATCATCCCAGGTAATCTCCACAAACATTTCCTGTTCGCACTCCTCCTCTGGTGCCATTCCCACCACTTCTACGGTTGCCTTTTCTTTCAGAGGGGAAATGCGTCGCTTACTGATGCAGACGGCTGGGAAGGGAAATTGCATTGTGTCCTCTAAGTAGTAGTACCAGCCCATTGCCTGCTCTTCTGAGCTGTATGCATCCACCACAATTTCCATTGTGATCCGCTCTTCTCGCTCTGCATCCCGTTCCACTTTCGCCATAGCCTAACTTCCATTCGTTGCTGTATGGTACACCCAAATTAAAGGTTAACGCCCCTCTGCCAAGTCAGCATAAATAAACATCTCGACTCCCAACAGGATTAAAAGTAGAAGCTCTACCCAGGACAAAATTGTCACACCTAAAGGAGGTTTAGCAACCAGAAACCAGAATGCGCTTAGAGTAATTATGCCGGAAAAGACAAACGTAATTTCATCCACAATTAATTGCTGAATCTTGCGGCGTTTGCGGTGCTTATCACTACGGTGGGCAACCTCCCAACCAAAGAGAGTTTCTAGATCTCCATAGCCCGTGTGTTCCTTGACCTTATTGACCAGCTTGTAGCGAATGTATCTGCCGATCGCTGAAATCTTCTCATCATTGACCACATACGTCCAGCCCAGAATCAGGCATACCCAGGGAATCACCAGCAGGGCGTAATAGTTGGACGGGTTGGAAACGGCAAAGGAGACAACCCCCCCAAACACACCCAGCGTCACATATAACAAGTTATCCCGAAAGCCAATCCGTTGAGCCTGCTCCGACTTCAGCTTGTCATATTCCTTAAAGAAAATTTCCAGAATTTGGTCTTTATCGCTCATGGCTGACTCCCCAGTTCCTAAAACCCTGGATCTATTGTGACGGATGAGAAACTATTTCTCAGTCAGCCAAAGAAATTCTCGCTGACTCTGGGCAAACCTAGATTAAATCGCCAAAATAGTGAATATTCAGGTTACTCGAAGGATAAGCTCATGCCCCGTGCTGTTGTCTTGACTGCTCTTGACGTTGAATTTCAGGCTGTCCGTAGTCATCTAAAGGGTCTCCAAGACGATAGATCCCCCCAGGGAACCGCCTACGAACGGGGAAAATTTGTTGCGAACGGACAGGAATGGGAAGTGGGAATTGTCGAAGTTGGGGCGGGTAATGTGGGTGCAGCCGTAGAAACAGAACGAGCGATCAAGCACTTCCAGCCTGATATCCTTTTCTTTGTGGGTATCGCTGGAGGGATCAAAGACGTTGCAATCGGCGATGTAGTTGTAGCGATGGACGTTTACGGCTATGAGTCAGGGAAAGTGGAACCAAGAGAGCAGTTTTCGACTCGCCCTGTAGCTGAAAAGTCTAATCCTAAACTGGTGGAGGACGCTAGATCGATAAAGAGAAAAGGGGAGTGGCTACAACGGCTATCCAACATTCCAGATCCCCAACCCCGTGTGTATGTAAAACCCATTGCTTCTGGGGAGAAAGTGCATGCCACTAGAGAGTCAAAAGATTTCAAACTCTTGAGGGAGCGTTATAACGATGCGATAGCTGTCGAGATGGAGGGATTTGGTTTTCTGAAAGCAGCCTCTGACTATCCGGAGATTAAGGCGATTGTGATTCGAGGCATCTCCGATCTGATTGAAGGCAAAAATGACGATGCCATAGAACCCGAACAGGTTCGACAGGAGAAAGCTTCTCATCACGCCAGTGCGTTTGCCTTTGAGATACTGGCAAATTATAATAATTATCAAATCAGTAATTCAAGCATCAATCCTAGCTTAAATCCTCAACTGTCAAACGATTTTCAAGAGTTTCTTGAGAATACGGGCATAAAGTTTGCACATCGAAATCGTGAACATATTTCTCTGAATGATTTATTTGTCTATCCTGATCTAATAATCAAAAAGGAATCATTAGAAAAACCCCCATTCAATATTCCAGGTGAAAAACTATGGAAACATGGAAATCGACTTCTCATTTTAGGAGATGAACAGTCAGGTAAGACTTCCCTGGCAAAAAGATTATTTATAGATGCGATTTCTTCTAAATACCTACCTCTACTTATTGAAGGAGGAAGTATAAAATTTTCTAGCCTTGAGGAACAAATTGCGAAGCTAGTTGAAACCACATATTCTTTTATCACTGCCAAAGAATTCTTACAAAGAGATAACTTAGTTTGTATTATCGATGATATATCGAAAAACGTAAGGATTCAGGTCTGTGTTTGGCTCATCAATTAGCCTGGGTGTACGAGCCTTTCCAAAGTAATGTGGAAAAGGAAATTCAGTCACATCGGCGAGTGCGCCCAGGCTCTTTTCCCAAAATAGGTCTTGCCTGAGACAG